>JAHBWE010000020.1 GCA_019637155.1 Labilithrix sp.
CGCCGGCGCGGCCCGTGACTCGAGGTGGAACACGACGCGCGTCTTCTTGGAGTCGACGGCGATGCGCTTCGGGAGGTGGTCCTTCGACTCGACGCGGATCTTCACCTTCTCGTCGGGGCCGACGAGGAGCGTGCGCGGCTGCTGCTCGCCCTTGTCCGCGGGATCGTCCTCGAGCGTGATGAGCGCGTCGGCGGGCTCGCCGGTGACGACGACGGCGATCTTGTTGCTCGGCGGGTTGGCGGGGAGCTCCACCGCGGGCGCGCTCGGCGTGGGGTCGGTGAGCTCGGTCGCGGTCGTCGCCGCGATCGGCTGCGTCTCTCGCTTCATCGTCGTCACGCCGAGGATGACGCCGACGACGGCGAGGCCGATCGCGCCGCCCGCGAGGCCGACCATGAGGAGCGACCTCTTCGACGAGCGGCCGGTCGAACCGACGCTGGTGGGGTTCTGGAAGTAGTCGGCGGGGACGGCGTAGAGGTCGGAGCGCGACGTGACCTCGCTGAACGCGTCGGGGACGATGCCGCGCTCGACCTTCTCGAGGTCGACGATCATCTCCTCCATCGTCGCGTAGCGGAGCTCCGGCTTCTTCGAGAGCGCCTTGACGATGATCGCCTCGAGGCTCGGCGGCACGTCGTACCCGGGCAACGCGACCGCGCGCATCGGCGCCGGCGCCTTGTACATGTGCTGCGTCAGGATCCCCATGAAGTTGTCGGCGTCGAAGGGGACCCGCCCGACCGCCATCTCGTAGAGCATGACGCCGAGCGAATAGATGTCGGTGCGGTGATCGACCGGGACGCCGGCGGCCTGCTCCGGAGACATGTAGTGAGGCGTTCCGAACACGCTCCCCGCGCGCGTCAGCTTCGCCTGCTCGCCCTGGAGCTTCGCGATGCCGAAATCGAGGACCTTCACGAAGTCCCGGTCCTCGCCGCGCTGGATGAGCATGACGTTGTCGGGCTTGAGGTCGCGGTGGACGACGCCGCGCGAGTGGGCGACGCCGAGGCCGCGCGCGATCTGCTTCGCGACGTGGACGAGGCGGGCGGCGGGGACGACCTTGCCGTCGCCCGAGATCTTCGACAGCGAGACGCCGTCGAGGAACTCCATCGCGAAGTACGCGGCGCCGTCGGGGAGGCGGCCGAAGTCGGAGATGTCGACGATGTGGGGGCTGCCGATGGATGACGCAGCGCGTGCCTCGTTGAGGAAGCGCTCCGTCATCTCGACGTCGGCGGCGAGGTCGCTGCGCAGGATCTTGATCGCGACTCGTTTGTCGATCAGCTTGTGCCGCCCGAGATAGACGAAGCCCATGCCGCCTTCGCCGAGGAGCGCCTCGATCGCGTAGCGGCCTTCGAGCGTCTTGCCGAGGTACGCGTCGACGCGCGGCTGCGAGGACGGGACGCTGACCGGGCTGCCGGAGCGCATCGTGACCGGATCGATCGTGAGCTGCGCGTGCGGCTGCGAGACAGCCGGCGACGACAAGACGTCCCTGGTGTCCGGGATCGTCTGTTGATGACTGCTCGAGTATCGGTCCCGGGATTCGGACACGTCGCCCCAACAAACTACGTGCTCCCGCCCCGTTTCTCAACGTAGCCGTCGGGGCCCCGGGGAAGCGGCCGCGACAGCGGGCGCGAAGCGCCCCGAGCGCGCAGCGCGAGGGCCGTGTCCCCGGGGTGGGGGTGTCGGGGGCGAAGCCCCTGACGTTGGGAAGGGAATGGGCTTGTGCCCCATGTGTTTGGGCAACGTGCTAGAGGTGCGGGGCGTCGGCCTCCATCGCACGTCGTCGGACCATGGGCTACCCCATCCAAATCGCGCTTCGCTACCTCGGCTCGAAGAAGCGGGCCTTCGTCTCGGTCGGGACGCTCTTCGCGATGCTCGGCGTCGCGCTCGGCGTCGCCGCGCTGGCGATCGTCATGAGCGTCACCGGCGGCTTCCAGGAGCAGTTCCGGGAGAAGGTGCTCGGGGTCAACGCCCACGTCATCGTCCTCAAGTACGCGGTCCACTTCCGCGACTACCGCGACGTGATGAAGAAGGTCGAGGCGGTCCCGGGCGTGGTCGCCGTCGCGCCGTTCGTGATCAACCCGATGATGGTGACGCACGGCGAGCGCACCGCCACCGGCGTCCTCCTGAAGGGCGTCGACCCGGAGCTGATGCCGAAGGTCCTCGACCTCCCGCGTCACATCTCGAAGGGCTCGCTCGCGGGGATGCGCAAGCCGGGCGCGAAGCCGCCGGCCGCGCCGCACGACGCGTTCACGCCGAAGACCGGGATGTCGTACGACGACGCGGACGCCGGCGCGAGCAGGGAGTCGTTCCTCGACGTGATCGAGAAGCAGATCCTGGCGGACAACGCGAACGAGATGGCGGCCGACGCGGGCGCGGCCGACATCGGCACGCTCATCGCGACCGGCGCGTCGAACGAGATCGCGAACGCGCCGAAGACCGCGCGCGAGCCGGCGCCGGCCGACCCGCTCGACGTGATCCTCGGCGGTCATCCGCCCGCCGCTGCTGCTGCTGCTGATGCACCGGCGCCCGATCTCCACCCCGCCGGCGACGTCGTCCCCTCCGGCGGCTACACGAGCCAGCTCCCGGACGAGGACTTCCTCCCCGAGTCGGTCGATCCCGATCCCTGCCGGAGCCCCGAGCAGGTGAAGGCGCTGCCGGGCGTCGTCATCGGCAGCTCGCTCGCGCGCCGGCTCGGCGTCGGCCTCGAGGACTGCCTCCAGATCACGTCGCCGCAGATCGGCATGACCTACGGCGCGAGCGGCTCGCGGCCGCCGATCGCGAAGCAGTTCCGCGTCATCGCGATCTTCGAGGCGGGCTTCGATCAGTACGACTCGAAGCTCGTGTACACCGACCTCTACGAGGCGCAGACCTTCTACGAGCAGGGCGACAGCGTCACCGGCGTCGAGGCGCGGGTCGACGACATCGAGAAGGCCGCCGACATCGCGAAGCAGGTCGACAAGATCCTGTCGAACAGCGTCTACCACACGATGGACTGGCGCGAGCTGAACCACGGCCTCTTCACCGCGCTGCTCATCCAGCAGATCGCGATGAGCGTCGTGCTCACGCTCATCATCGTCGTCGCCGCGTTCACCGTCATCGCGACGCTCATCATGGTCGTGCTCGACAAGAAGAAGGAGATCGCGCTGCTGAAGGCGATCGGGGCGAGCGACGACGCGATCCTCCGCGTCTTCGTCTACCAGGGCGGCATCATCGGGCTCGTCGGGACCGGCATCGGGCTCGTCCTCGGCTACGTGTCCTGCAAGCTCCTCAACGCGTACGGGTTCCCGCTCGATCCGAAGGTCTACTTCATCTCGAAGCTGCCCGTGAACGTGCGCCCGACCGAGTTCATCATCACGGGCATCGTCGCGATCCTGATCTGCCTCGTCGCGACCATCTTCCCCGCGTTCTACGCGGCGCGGTTGCGACCATCGGACGGGCTACGCTCCGAGTAGCTCTGTGATACGTTCGCCCGGCACATGCGCTGGGTCGTGGAAGTCTCGTCGAACGAAAAGACGGACCTTCAGAAATACGTCGTCGAAGCGGAGTCGTGGCAACGCGCCCTCCAGGCCGCGCGTGCTCAGCGCGGCGAGCAGGGACCGATGAGCGGCTTCTCGATCGAGCTCCTCGACGAGGGCTACCGCGCGGTCGATCCGGTCGCGCGGAACCGCTTCACGGTGAAGCGCGCGCCCGACGACATGCCGGTCACGGTCGACGCGAAGGCGGCCCCCGCCGCGTCGGCGAAGAGCATCCCGCCGAAGGCGCCCAGCACGACGAAGTCGATCCCGCCGCGTCCCGGCCTCCCGAGCGCCGCCGCGAAGAAGGAAGAGAAGAAAGAAGAGAAGAAGAAGCGCAAGTCCGAGAAGATGAAGGCGGCCCCGGCCGCGAAGAAGGACGCCAAGCCTTCGGTCAAACCGCCCAAGCCGGATCCGAAAGCAGAGGCGAAGCCGGACGCGGCCGCGACGCCGTCGGCCCCGCCACCCGCCGCGGCCGCGACGCCGTCGGCGGCACCGCCCGCGGTCGCGAAGCCGTCGGTCGCCGCGGGCGCGGCCGCGAAGCCGTCGGTCGCCCCGCCCGCGGTCGCGACCGCGAAGCCGTCGGCGGCGCCGCCCGCGCCGGTCATCGAGCCCGAGCCGATCGAGCCGGACGAGGTCGAGGAGGAGGCTCCGAAGACCGAGGCCGAGCCCGCGCCGCGGCCGCCGCTCGACTCGATCCCGCCGGCGCCGCTCCTCCCGATCGGCGCCTTCATCCCGGGCCTGCCGTCGGTGAAGCTGATCTCGTCGCGCGAGCAGGACCCGAGCGACGCGTCGCCACTCACGTACCGCGAATATTCGTTTTTCGTGAAAGAGGGGACGTCCGAGGAAGTCGGCGAGAAGATCCTCCGCGGGCAGCTCAAGATCGTCCAGGCCCACCTCGAGAAGCTGAAGCAGGGCAAGCTCGTGAACCTCGCGGTCTTCGACGTCGAGTTCACGGGCAAGCCGCCCGGACCGCCGATCGCGACGCTCGCGTGGAAGGACTGGAAGGGCGACCCCGTCGTCGCGTTCCCGCGCAAGACCGGTCAGGCGCCGAAGGCGGTGAAGCCGCCGACCGCGAGCCCGAGCGGCGCGGTCTCGATCGTTCAGCCGCCGCCGTCGATGCCGCCCGCGCAACCGGCGCCTGCCCCCGCTGCTCCCGCCGTGCAGATGCCGCCGAGCTACTCGCAGCCGCCGCCCGCGGGCACGGTGCAGCCGCCGGCGGGCACGGTGCAGATGCCTCCGGGGTACTCGCAGCCGCCGCCGCCCGCGGGCACGGTGCAGATGCAGCCGCCGGTTCAGATGCCGCCCGGGTACTCGCAGCCGCCGCCAGCCGTGCCGGCGCCGCCGCCGAGCGAGCGCTCGATGCCGCGTCAGCCGGGCGCGATCGCGGCGATGATCGGCGCCGCGAAGGGCGGCACGGAGCGACGCATTCCCGTCGCCGCGCCCTCGGAGCCCTCGACGCTCGCGAGCGCGCCCCCGGCGCAGTCCGCCGCGCCCGAGCCCGCGACGATCGCGAACGCGCCTCCGCCGACCCCCGCAGCAGCGACCCCGTACGCGGCGACGCCGAGCGCGCCACCTCCGGCGAACCCGTTCGCGGCATCGCCCAGCGCAGCGCCCCCCGGAGCCGCGAACCCATTCGCCGCCGCGCCGAGCGCAGCGCCCCCCGGAGCCGCGAACCCATTCGCCGCATCGCCGAGCGCCGCGCCTCCCGGAGCCGCGAACCCATTCGCCGCGTCGCCGAGCGCGCCGCCCCCCGCGAACCCGTTCGCAGCGGCGGGCGGCGCGACTCCCGGAGCCGCGAACCCGTTCGCGGCTCCGGCGAATCCGTTCGCGACGACGCCGAGCGCGCCGCCGCCGAACCAGCCGTTCTCACAGACGGCGCCGCTGATGCCGCCGATGCAGGCGCCGTTTCAGCCGGCCTCGGTGCCGCCGCCCGCGGCGCATCCGTCGGTCCCACCGCCCGCGGCCGCGCAGTCCTTCCCGCCTCCCGCGAACCCGGCGTCGTTCCCGCCGCCCGCCGGCTCGGTGCCGCCGCCCGCCTACGCCGGCGCGCCGCCCGTCGTGATGAACCAGAGCCATCCGCCGCCGCGGCGCTCGTCGCATCCGCCGGACGGCGTCGTCCGCACGCCGTCGGGCCGCTTCGTCCGCGGTCGCATCACCGGCGACGAGCTCATCACGCAGCTCTTCGAGTCGATGCATGATCTCCACTTCCTGCGCGACGCGCTCGACGGCGGTCAGTTCTGCCTCGCGCTCGCGACGGAGATGCTCCCGGCGAAGCTCGCGCTCATCCACTTCTTCGACATCGAGAAGCGCGAGTGGATCGTCGCGTGCGCGCGCGGCAAGGACGCGAACAAGCTCCTCACGCTCCGGACGCCGGAGAACGACGACCTCCTCCTCGCGTCGATCCGCCACCGCCGCGCGATCGTCACCGCGAACGGCCAGCACGCCGCGGGCGCGCGCTACCAGGCGATCGGCGGCGCGAAGAGCATGATCATCGCGCCGATCATGCAGGCCGGCCGCGCGCTCGGCGCGCTCGAGGTCGTCAACCCCGCCGACGGCATGCCGTTCAACGAGGACGAGGGCAACGCGATCACGTACATCGCGGAGCAATACGCCGAGTACCTCGGCTCCCGCGGCATCATCGTCCAGCCCGACCGCATCCAGGCCGCGTTCCGCGGCTGACCCCACACCCTGCTAAGCTCGCGGCGTGTCGCGCTGGCGCGAACGGCTCAAGGTGTTCATCCTCCTGCCCGCGGTCGTCGCGGCGGTCGGGGTGCTCGCGTACTTCACGTTCCGCACCACGCTCCAGGTCGACACCCTCCGCCAGCAGTCGGTCCTCGAGGCCACGCTCGGCCTCGCGACGGAGAAGGCGAACCGCCTCGACCGCCAGATCGTCGATCAGGACAACGTCGTCGTCGCGATCGCCGATCCGGCCCGGCTCGAGGAGCTCGCGGAGCGCTGGCTGCCGACCGCGCGGCGCGAGACGCCGAGCGTCCGCGCCATCATCGTCCTCGACGAGAGCCGCACCGTGCTCGCGTTCGCTTCGCGCGCGACGAGCGCCTTCGCGGACGAAGAAGCGTTCCGCCGCCTCCTCACCGAGCGCATCGTCGGCGACATGGACCTCGCGACGCCGCCGCTCGATCAGCTGCGGCACCGTCACGCGACCTACATCGGACAGAGCTGGCTCCTCTCCTACTGGCAGCGCGTGCACGCGGGCCGGCGCTACCTCGTCGTCGCGTGGCACGACATCGGGCGTATCGTCCGCGAGACGATGCCGACCCTCGCGAGCGATCCTCCGAGCGCGGCCCACGAGCCGGTGCCGGTCGCGCACACGTCGGCCGCGAGCCGCGTCAACGTGGTCGACGAGGAGGGCCGCATCATCTTCGGCCCGCCCCTCCGCACGAGCGAGTTCACCGTCGGCGTGCGCTTCCCGACCACGCTCTACAACTGGCGCGTGCAGGTCTCGCCGCAAGCGAGCGAGGAGATCGCGTCGCGCGTCGAGAACCGGCGCCTCCTCGAGATCACGATGGTCTCGCTCTCCGCGATCGTCATCGTCGTCGGCGCGATCGCGATCGTGCTCGTGTCGGAGAAGGAGCGCCGCATCTCGGCGCTGAAGAGCGAGTTCGTCGCGAACGTCAGCCACGAGCTCAAGACGCCGCTCGCCCTCGTCCGCATGTTCGCGGAGATGCTCCAGTCGGGCCGCGTCGCGAGCGACGCCAAGCGACAGGAGTACCTCGACATCATCGTGCGCGAGAGCGAGCGCCTCACCGCCCTCATCGAGAACGTCCTCGACTTCGCGAAGCTCGAGCGCGGGCGCGGGAGCTACGAGCTCGCGGAGGGCGACGTCGGCGACGCGGTGATGCGCGCCGCGAACGTCTACCGCTACCGCGCCGAGCAGGGCGGAGTGAACCTCGTCGTCGACGTCGAGCCCGGCCTCCCGCGCGCGGAGATCGACGAGCGCGCGATCCAGCTCGCGGTCACGAACCTCGTCGACAACGCGCTCAAGTACGCGCCCGGCGGCGAGGAGATCAAGGTGCGCGTCCGCACCGAGGACGACGCGGTCCGGGTCGACGTGATCGATCGCGGGCCCGGCGTCCCGGCCGAAGACCGCCAGCGGATCTTCGATCGCTTCGTGCGCCTCGGACAGCGCGCGCAGAAGGCGGGCGAGGCGCCGGTCCGCGGCAGCGGCATCGGGCTCGCGCTGGTGAAGCACATCGCGGAGAGCCACGGCGGACGCGCGTGGGTCGAGAGCGGCGGAGAGCGCGGCTCGGTCTTCAGCTTCTCCATTCCGATGAGCCCGTCCCGACGCGAAAACGCCCGAGCTCACGGGTTGACGGGGTTCGGCGAGAAGATATCGTGATCTTGGCCCGATTCGGGCCTATGGTGCGCGCGCGCCCATCGCGCAAGAAGTACGTCTTCGGAGAGATCATTCAAGGTTTTCGCATGCCGATCGGTAACGAGGAAGCAAAGCTATTCGTCGCAGGGCTCCCGGACAGCGTGTCCGAAGACGTCCTCAAGGAAATTTTCGAGGGGACCGGGGGGAAGGTCGTAAGCGTCAGCCTGCCGAAGGACCGGATGACCGGTCGTCCGCGCGGGTTCGGGTTCGTGACGATGTCTTCGCCCGAAGAGGCCGAGTCGGCGCGCACCGCGCTCGACGGCTCGCTGCAGAGCGGCCGCTCCATCTCCGTGCGTCCGTTCCAGGCCGAGCCGCCGCGCAAGGGCGACAACGGTCCGATGTCGAGCGGCCCGCGCTCGCAGGGCCCGCGCTCGCAGAGCGGCGGAAGCCAGCAGGCCCCCGATCGCACCCTCTACGTCGGCAACCTCCCGTACGACTGCTCGCAGCCCGAGGTCGAGGCGCTCATCAACGGCGTGGTCGGCGAGGGCCAGGTCGTGCGCGTGCACCTCCCGATGGACGCCGACGGCCGCAAGCGCGGCTTCGGCTTCGTGACGATGGCGAGCTCCGACGCGGCGAAGAACGCGGCCGAGCAGCTGAAGCAGGCGGACCTCCGCGGTCGCCGCCTCATCGTGAACATCGCGCACCCGAAGGGCGATCGCCCCCCGCGCTCCGAGAACTTCGGCGGCGGCGGTGGCTTCGGCGGCGGTGGTGGCGGCTTCGGCGGCGGCGGCTTCGGCGGCGGCGGCGGTGGTGGCGGCGGCGGACCGAGCAACCCGAACTTCGGCCCGAACGCGCTCCCGGCCTCGCGCCGCACGTTCGACAGCGATCGCCGCCGCAAGGACGGCGGCGGCGGTGACGGCGGCAAGAAGGGCCGCGGCGGCGGCGGTCGCGGCGGCCGCGGCGGCGACGACGGCGGCGACTTCGACTGGCGCAAAGCCAACGACCGCGACGACGAGTAGGGTTTCTTGTTCGAGAGGGCTCTGCCCTCTCGAGCTCTCCCGCCGGGGGTTTCTTCGCGCGCGCGGGGCGCGCGCTTCGACGCCCCCGGACCCCCCCCGAGAAGAGAGAGAGCCTCGCGGCTTTGTCGGCTTTGTCGGCGGGCGGCTTGGCTTGACGGTGGGGGTGGTGCGCGACTAAGGTGCCGCTCCCCCGAAGGATCCGACCATGCGTGACATCATCAAGATGAGCTGCGAGAACTGTAACCGCGCCAACTACGTGACGACGAAGAACAAGCGCACGATGGCGGAGAAGTTCAACATCAAGAAGTTCTGCTCCTCGTGCCGGAAGCACTTCCCGCACAAGGAAGGCAAAATCTCCAAGGGCTGATCCCAGCCGAGCGCAGGCCACTCTCGCAACCCGGGAAACGACGAGCGCCGGGCCAGCCTGCCCTCGGGGCCGCCGGGCGCCGGGCCAGCCCGCCCTCGGGGGCGCCGAGCCAGCCTACTCTCGGGGGGTCCGGGGGCGTCGACGCGCGCCCCGCGCGCGGAGAACCCCCCGGCGGGAGAGCTCGAGAGGGCAGAGCCCTCTCGAACACGATAGACACACCTCGCCCCTGTGCTATTGAGGGCGCGGCCTAGCAGTCGGAGGCCGGGATCTACCCCTATGATTTTCGACTGGGTTCACGGCCTCTTCTCGAACGATCTCGCGATCGATCTCGGAACCGCGAACACCCTCATCTACGTGAAGGGCAAAGGGATCGTCTCATGCGAGCCCTCGGTCGTCGCCGTCCAGCGGGACGTGCGGGGTGGAAACAAGGTCCTCGCCGTCGGGCGCGAGGCGAAAGAGATGCTCGGGCGCACGCCCGGCAACATCAAAGCCGTCCGCCCCCTGCGCGATGGCGTCATCGCCGACTTCGAGATCACCGAGGCGATGCTGCGGTACTTCATCGCGCGCGCGCACAACCGTCGCACGCTCGTGAAGCCGCGCATCATCATCTGCGTGCCCTTCGGCATCACCGAGGTCGAGAAGCGCGCGGTGAAGGAGTCGGCCGAGAGCGCCGGCGCGCGCGAGGTCTACCTCATCGAAGAGCCCATGGCCGCGGCCATCGGCGCCGGCCTCCCGATCACCGAGCCCTCGGGCAACATGGTCGTCGACATCGGCGGCGGCACGACCGAGGTCGCCGTCATCTCGCTCGCCGGCATCGTCTACTCGCAGTCCGTGCGCGTCGGCGGCGACCGCATGGACGAGGCGATCCAGGCCTACCTCAAGCGGAAGTACAACCTCGCCATCGGCGAGCAGACCGCCGAGCGCATCAAGATGGAGGTCGGCAACGCGTACCCCCTCGAGACGCAGCGGACGACCGAGGTGAAGGGCCGCGACCTCGTCGCCGGCATCCCGAAGACCGTCGTCGTCAACTCGGACGAGATCCGCGAGGCGCTCAGCGAGCCCTTCAACGCGATCGTCGAGGCCGTGCTCATCGCGCTCGAGAAGACGCCGCCCGAGCTCGCGGCCGACATCGTCGACAAGGGCATCGTCCTCACCGGCGGCGGCGCGCTCCTCGCCAACCTCGACGTGCTCCTCCGCGAGGAGACCGGTCTCCCCGTCATGGTCTGTGATGACCCCATCAGCGCCGTCGTCCTCGGCAGCGGCAAGACGCTCGATCACATGGAGCTCTTGAAGGAAGTGACGATCGGATAGGCCTCGCCGCTCCGGTCGTACTTCGGAGATAGAGCGCTATGTCGGCCTTCAAGCGATACCGCGACGTCGGAATCGTCATCGTCCTCCTCGCGGTCCCGTTCTTCTTCCTGCGGGCCAACATGAAGGCGCCGTCGAGCCTCAACGCGCTCGACCGCACGCTCCTCCGCATCAGCGCGCCGGTGGAGTTCGCCGCCGCGAGGCTCGCGCGCGGAATCTCGAACATCTGGGAGTCGTACGTCTACCTCGTGGACGTGAAGGCCGACAACGACCGCCTCAACTACGACAACGCGCGCCTCAAGGAGCAGGTGCACCACCTCGAGCAGAAGGACGTCGAGAACCGCGAGCTCCGGCGCCTCCTCCAGCTCCGCGAAGCGACGCCGGGCGACCTCGTCAGCGCGCAGGTCGTCGGCAAGGACTTCACCGAGTTCTTCCGCGTCACGCGCGTCGTGCTCGATCGCGGCTCGCGCAACATCCGCCCGCACCTGCCCGTCATCTCGCCGGACGGCGTCGTCGGCTCGGTCGAGCGCGTCAACGGCGACGCCGTCGACGTGAAGCTCGCGGTCGCGGCCGACTTCGGCGTCGACATCGAGGACGAGCGCACCCACGCGCGCGGATGGATCCGCGGCACCGGCGAGTCGTTCCGCTACGCGTGCAAGGTCGAGAACGTCGACTCGCGCGACGAGGTCGAGATCGGCGACCTCCTCGTCACGAGCGGCAAGGGCAAGAAGTTCCCGAAGGGGATCCCCGTCGCCCAAGTGACCAAGGTCGTAAAGCGCGAGCCGGGCCGCGAGCAGGAGATCGAGGCCCGGCCGACGGTGAACTTCTCGCGCCTCGACGCGGTGCTGATCATCGTGGGCGTGCCCGACGACGACGAGGACGGCAAGGACAAGAAGCCCACCGCCGCCTCGAAGCAGGGGAAATGAGGCATGCGCAACACCGCGTTCTTCGTGGCGGGCGTCGTCCTCCTCATCGTCCAGTCGAACATGTTCCGCCTGATCGGCGGGGCGTTCCGGCTGATCGCGTGGGTCTTCCGCATGAAGCACGACATCGAGGTCCCCGGCCTCGTGCCGTCGCTCGTCCTGCCGCTCATCCTCTTCATGGGCGTCCACGAGTACTCGCTCGCGCGCGGCGCCGCGGTCGCCTTCGCGCTCGGCTACCTCACCGACCTCCTCGGCATCACCCCGATCGGGCTCTACACGTCGACCTACGTCGCGATCTTCGTCCTCGCGCGCGCGGTCGGCATCCGCCTCGCGGCCCAGACGATGCTCATGCAGGTCGGCCTCGCGGTCGCCTTCACGCTCGTCCACTCGATCCTCATCCTCGTCCTCCTCGCCATCTTCGGGCGCGACACCTGGGTGCCGCGCACGCTCTACCCGATGGCGATCCCGCACGTCATCGCGACCGGCCTCATCGCGCCGCTCGTCTTCCGCCTCGCCGGTCGCATCGACGCCGCGACGAGCTCCGGCACGTCGAAGGAGCTCGCGCGGTGATGCGAGGTGACGCGTGAGCAACCTCCTCGGCGCCCGGTCCGACGTCAGCGAGTTCCGGAAGCGGTATCGCTGGATCGCGCTCGCGGCGCTCCTCTTCTTCCTCATCCTGATCGGGCGCCTCTTCCAGCTCCAGATCATCCGCGGCTCCGAGTACGCGCAGACGGCGCACGAGAACGTGATCCGGCGCGTCACGCTGCCGACCGCGCGCGGCGTCGTGCGCGACGCCTACGGCCGCGTGCTCGCGTCGAACCGCTCCTCCTTCAACGTGCTCCTCGTCCCGGGCCGTGTGATGCCGAGCGCGCGGCCGCCGCACCGCAAGACGCGCGACGAGCAAGACAGCTTCACCCGCATCGCCGACACGCTGCGCCTGAACCCCGACGAGCGCGTGCGCCTCGCCGCGCGCATCCGCGACGCGTGCATCACCGACGACGATCGCTCCCCGTGCTGGCACCCGATCCTCGTGCGGGAGGACCTCTCGCGCGACATCGTCGCGGAGGTGAAGCAGCACGCGTACGAGATGATCGGCGCGCAGGTCGTGAGCCTCCCCGTCCGCTACTACCCGTTCAAGGCGACCGGCGCGCACATGCTCGGGTACACGAGCGAGATCGACGGCGAGACGCTCGAGAAGTACCGCCCCGCCGGCTACGACCAGCTCTCCCCCGAGGAGAAGGCGAAGGTGAACCCGCTCGCCTACGAGGCGGGCGACATCGTCGGCGCGACCGGCGTCGAGCGCTCGTGGGAGAGCTACCTCCGCGGCCAGCGCGGCTGGGAGAAGCGGGTCGTCGACGCGCGCGGCCGCTACCGCACCGGGCCCGACGCGGCGCGCCTCCTCGACGCGCCGTCGCGCCAGGAGCCGCTCTCGGGCCGCGACCTCCGGCTCACGATCGACATGGACCTCATGCAGTCGGTCGAGCGCGCGATGCGGCCGCACACGGCCGGCGCCGTCGTCGTCTCGGACGTGCGGACCGGCCGCCTCCTCGCGCTCTACTCGAAGCCCGACTTCGATCCGAACGAGCTCGCGGGCGGGTCGGGGCGCGATCGCATCCGCGAGGCGTTCAACAAGCTCTACACCGATCCGCTGCGCCCGATGCTCGACAAGACGATGTCGGGCGTCTTCCACCCGGGCTCGACCTTCAAGCCGTTCTCCGCGCTCGCCGCGCTCGAGGACAGGGAGCAGCTCACGTTCAGCCCCGAGAGCAAGGAGCGCTGCGACGGCTTCCTCTCCTTCGGGCGCCGCGTCTTCCACTGCACCCACGTGCACGGGAAGGTCGACATGCACGAGGCGATCGCGGAGTCGTGCAACATCTACTTCTTCAAGCTCGCCGAGTCGGTCGGTATGGATCGCATCGCGCACGTCGCGACGGAGTTCGGGCTCGGGCAGAAGACGGGCATCGGCGTGAACCCGGAGGCGGCGGGGCGCATCCCGTCGAAGTCCTGGTACGCGCTCAAGTACAAGGGGCAGTTCCGCATCGGCTTCACGCTCAACACGTCGATCGGCCAGGGCGCGACGACGGTGACGCCGCTCCAGCTCGCGCTCGCGTACGCCGCGATCGCGAACGGCGGCACGGTGTACTCGCCGCAGCTCGTGCGCGCGGTCGAGACGAGCGACGGCGCGATCGTCCAGGATTTCCCTCCGCGCGTCCGCCAGAAGGCCAACATCAAGCCCGAGAACCTCTCCCGCGTGAGCGAGGCGCTCTACGCGGTGGTGAACGAGGAGAAGGGCACCGCCTACCCGGTCCGCGACCGCACGCTGGAGGTCGCGGGCAAGACCGGCACCGCGCAGACCGGCTACGTGAACACGGGCAACGACGATCCGAAGAAGGCCTGGTACCTCTCGCGCGACCACGCCTGGTTCGCGGCCTACTCGCCGGCGAAGGCGCCGGAGATCAGCGTCGTGGTGCTCGTCGAGCACGGCGGCTCGGGCCCCACCGTCGCGGCGCCCGTCGCGATGCAGGTGATCAAGGAGTACCATCGGCTCCAGGCGGGCCGCGCCGCGCGTCTGACGAGCGCGAAGAAGGAGCCCGCGCCCGGCAAGGCCGCGAACGCGCCCGCCCCCGCGGCGCCGCCGCTCCCGCGCGAGCCCCCGCCGCCGGATCCGAACCCGCCGCCGCCCGACCTCCCGACCGATCCCATCGCAGAGCCCGAGCCGGACGACAAGGCGAGTGAGAAATGAGGAGCCGGCATCACGACGCGCACTTCTTCGGAATGCCGCGCGACAGCTTCGACTGGACGCTGTTCCTCACCGCGAGCGTGCTCGCCGTGCTCGGCGTCATCAACCTCTACTCCGCGACGAGCGTCGCGCGCGCGGCGCTCTCGGACATCTACATCCAGCAGGTGTACTGGCTCGTCCTCGGCGGCATCCTCGCCGCGGTCGTCGCCGTCATCGACTACCGCCACTACGAGCGCCTTGGTTATCTGCTCTACGGCGTCGGCGTCCTGCTCCTCGTCCTCGTCTTCATCCTCGGCAAGGACATCCGCGGGAGCTCGCGCTGGATCAACATCGGCTCGTTCGGCTTCCAGCCGAGCGAGTTCATGAAGCTCTTTCTCATCATCGCGCTCGCGAAGTACCTCCACGACGATCCGCGGACGGAGGAGCGGCGGATGAAGGACCTCATCATCCCGTCCGTCATCGCCGGCATCCCGACGCTGCTCGTCCTGAAGCAGCCCGACCTCGGCACCGCGCTCATCCACGCGCTGATCTTCGTGACGATCTGCCTGCTCACGCGCATCCGCTGGCAGACGATCGCGTCGATCGCGGTGATGATCGGCATCGCGACGCCGCTCGTCTGGTCGTTCGTGCTGAAGGACTACCAGAAGCAGCGCGTCACGGTGTTCTTGAACCCGGAGGCGAACCTCCTCGGCTCGGGCTGGCACGCGCACCACGCGCGCGTCGCGATCGGCGCCGGCGGCTGGACGGGCCAGGGTTTCATGAAGGGGACGCAGAACCAGTTCCTCTTCCTGCCGGAGCAGCACTCGGACTTCCCGTTCGCGGTCTGGGCGGAGGACTGGGGCTTCCTCGGGTGTTTCTTCCTCGTGTGCCTCTACGGTTTCCTCGTGCTCTGGGCGATCCGCATCGCCTCCACCGCGAAGGACCGCTTCGGCGCCGTCCTCGCGATCGGCGTCGGCGCGCTCATCTTCTGGCACGCCGTCTTCAACCTCGGCATGGTCATGGGCGTCCTCCCGGTCGTCGGCGTGACCCTCCCCCTCTTCTCCGCCGGCGGCTCGAGCGTCCTGACGATCATGATGGGCATCGGCCTCCTGATGAACGTCTCCATGCGCCGCTTCTGGCTCTCCAGTCCCCGCACGACGGGCCTCCTCACCCGCGGCTAACCGCCGCGCGCTTGGCGAGTGTGGAGCCCCGCCTCCCGCCCGCCGACTCGCGCGCGGCCGCGCTCGCGAACGTGGTGTGGGCGTGGTGTGGGCGGACGTGAGCGCACATTCACGTGAGATTTCAGAATACTGGGGAGATTTCCCCCACTCTGGCGTAGGACGTCACGACCGAGTCTCGGCCGTCGATTCGGCTGCGCAAACGGATGTCCATGGTAGGGTGCCGCCCCATGGGTCGCCCCTTTCTCGCACGTTTCGCGGTCGTGTCGTTCGTCGGCCTCAGCGCGCTCGCCGTCGCCTGCGCACAGTCGGAGGAGCCTGATCTCCTCGGCGCAATGACGGACAAGGACGGGACGGAGCCCGAAGCGGACGCGGGGACGAAGAAGCTCCCGCCGAAGACGCAGAAGGAGTCGCCCCCGGTGATGCTCCCCGTCGTCGACGCCGGCGCGCCCACCACGCCGCCCGAGCCGGAGCCGGAGGAAGAGGAGGAGCCGGAGCCGGAGGACTGCCCGCAGACCGAGTCGTACTCGATGGCCGCGCTCCTCGCCTCGTTGATGGGCGGCACGTCCTGCCCGAACGGCGGCTCGGACTGCTCGCAAGGCGAGTGCTGCTTCGTGAACATGTTCAGCCCCGCCGCCAGCATGTGCGTCCCCGAGTGACGGCCCGCCTCGCTCCCGCGACGTGGGCAAAAACGCCGGCGCTCCACGTGGAGGCCGGCGTTTCGCGTTCTGGAGCACACGCTCGCGCGAGCGTCTGTCGCTACGGGCCGCCGCCGCTTTGGAGGACCATCAGGTGGAACTTCGCGAACTCGCTCTGGCCGAGCGTGTAGAGCACCTCGCTCAGGAGGCGGTACGGCGTGTTCGCGTCCGCGATGATGATCGCTTCGCTCGAGCTCGGGTCCTTGCCCGTCGCGATGCGGACCTGACGATCGCGCTCGCGCCAGCTCTGGAGCGCGTTCGCGAGCGGGACGATGTAGAAGTCGTTCGGGCCCGAGCGCTTGAACTTGCCCTCGAGGCCGTGCGTCGCGTCGGCGGGCACCGTGGCGACGACGTTGTCGTCGACGACGATCGAGCTCTTCGAGATGAGCACCGCGACGCCCTCCTGCGAGGCCTCCGTCGTCAGCACGCTCTTCGGCATCGTGAGGTCGCCCGACTGGGGGAGCGACGCCGACGACTGGCTCATGCTCTTGAGCAAGAAGACGAGGATGATCGTCATCATGTCGAGCATCGCCGTGATGTTCAGGAAGTCGATCTCCGGATCCTTGTGACGGCGCCGTATTTCCTTGCGGAGTGCACGCTTGTACGTCGCCATCCCCGCCGGCTTCTGCGGCGCACGCGGCGCGCCCGGCGCCCCACCTCCCGGCGGCGCCCCCTGCGGCGGAGCCATCCCTCCCGGCGGCATCCCTCCCGGCGGCATCCCTCCGGGTGGCATTCCTCCAGGAGGCATCCCTCCCGGAGGCATTCCTCCCGGTGGCATCCCTCCCGGTGGCATTCCTCCCGGCGGCGGCTGATTCGGCGGCATCATGCGGCTACCTCGCGACTCCGAAGGTGACCTCGGGGAACATCGGCTCGCCGGCCTCGTTGTTGCGGACCGCGTCCATCGTGGAGATCACGACCTGGTACGGGATCGGCGGGTTCGCGAGGATGGTGACGCCCATCTCGTCCTTGAAGTCCGCGGACGACGCCTTGAGCTTCTGCGCGCAGGCCTTCAGCGCCGTGTAGTCGAAGTCGTTCTCCTTCTTCGGGATCGCGATGCCCGCGCCGACGTCGCCGCAACCGGGCGCGACGTTGCCGCCGCGCGCCTTGAGGCTAAAGCCGTCCGGGACGACGAGCACGGTGAGGCCGAGCGTCGGCGTCGTCGGCGCGCGCGCGCCGCTGCCCGCGCGCGGCGGGTTCGTGTCGATCGTCGCGGTGAACGTCACGCTGATCGTCGCGAGGACGAACATCAGGACGTTCATGATGATGTCGAGGAATGGAACGATGTTGAGCTCGCCGCCCGCTTCGTCGGGCGCGTGCTCCCTCGGCTGGGACAGCCGTCGGATCTTGCTCCGCTGCGCTGCGCTGAGCCTCTCGGTAGCCATCGTTCCCTACGATCTCAGTAGCCGCCGGGGCGCGTCTGGATCGTCAGCAGATTGAACACCCGCTCCTGCGTCGCGTCGAGGTCATGCTGGATGTTCTTCGCGCGCTGGTGGAGAAGGAGGTGCGCGATCATGCAGATGACTGCGATGCCGAGGCCCATCGCGGTGTTGTACATGGCCTCCGCGATACCGTTCGCGAGGATGCGCTGGCGATCGGCGGCGGAGAGGCCCGGCGCGGAGACGGCGCCGAACGTGTGGATGAGGCCGAGGACCGTGCCGAGGAGGCCGATCAGCGTCGCGATGTTCGCGAGCGACCAGAGCGAGCCGATCCGCTTCTCGACCGCCGGCTTCAGCTCGCCGATCTTCTCGCTCATCGCCGCGTCGATCTCGTCCGGCCCCTTGTTCGCGTGCGTGAGGCCCGCCTTCACGAGCTGCAGCGTCGGGTAGTCACCGGCGTCGCAGAGCTTGATCGCGCGGTCGATGTTGCCCGCCGTCACGAGCTTCTTGATCTGCGCGAAGAACTCCTTGGAGTTGACGCGGTACTTGCCGAGCTGAAAGGCCGTGCGCTCCACGATCAGCGCGATGACGACCGCGCTGACGAAGAGGTTCATGGAGAGGAAGATGGGGTTTTCCTTGAAGGCCTCCATGAAGCCTCCGCTGCCACCTCCGCCGCCCGATGCCGGGGCTTCGGCAACGCTGCTCAGAAAAGCCACGAACATCCTCGATGCTCCCTTCCTTCGTGCGGAAAACCGCCAAGAATCTGCGCGCTACGGGACAACATGAACCTCACCCGACGCGTTTTGCGCCACGATACCGGCAGCCATCGAACGAAGTCAACGAAGGTCGGGGGTCTCTCAGGGTCGGGGGCTTCGCCCCCGACACCCCCACCCCAGACACGGCCCTCGCGCTGCGCGCTCGGGGCGCTCCGCGCCCGCTTTCGCGGCCGCTTCTGGGGGCCCGGTGCTGGGCGCTTCGTGGTCGCATCTGGGGGCTTCGCTCCAGACGCGGCGCTTGTGCGGCGCGGCCGCATCCGGGGGCTTCCTTGTTTTGGGAGAATTATGGAATGTGGGCGTTTCAGTCGGGGTGCAATATTATGTAAGACCATGACAATATGCAGGAATGTGGTCAAAGAAAATCGTCCGGGGGAGCCAATCTCTGTTGACGCCCGAAGGTCTGTACCGTCAGACTTCCGGTTGGCCGACTTGGCACGAAGGAGTCTTGCGCATTTCGCGTAGCTGACGATATCGTCCGCGCGCGGCTCGAAGAGAGTACGGGCGCCGCATCGGTTTCTCTCAAAACTTCACCTCGCCCCCAACGAGGCGAGACACTTCGAAAGACGATTGCGGCGGGCCTTCGAGGCCTGACCTTTTCCCCCGAAAACGGGGCCCTGGAAGGACGGAGCAACATGGCTGGTCTGTGGAAGGCATACAAAGAAGGCGGCGTGGTGATGATGAGCATCATCCTGCTCTGGTCGATCTTCACGATCGGCATCATCATCGAGCGCGCGCTGTATCTGTACGGCTCGTCGATCAACAAGGACGTATTCCTCGCCACGATGCAGAAGTGCATCCTCGCGGGAGACGTCGCGAAGGCCGTGAAGATGTGCTCGGCTGCGAACGCGCCGCTCGCACGCATCGTCCAGGCCGGCCTGGTCAAGGTCAACCGCCCCGACGAGGAGGTGCAAGCGGCGATGGATGAAGCCGCCCTCCGCGAAATCCCGAAGATCGCGAAGCGCACAGGCTTCCTCGCGCTCCTCGCGAACCTCGCGATGCTCACAGGCCTCCTCGGCACGGTGACCGGGCTCATCACGAGCTTCGGCGCCGTCTCCGGCGAGTCCGTCGACCCCGCCCAGAAGGCGCGCATCCTCGCGGAGGGTATCTCCGAGGCGATGCACTGCACCTGGTTCGGCCTCCTCGTCGCCATCATCGGCCTCATCGGCTTCGCCGTGCTCAACGGCAAGACGCAGGGCCTCGAGGACGACATCAACGAGGCGAGCGTCCAGGTGCTCAACCTCGTCGTGACCAACCGCCAGAAGGTCAACCTCTCCGCGGTTGCGGCCTGATCGAGCGCTCGTTCGCGCTCGTCGCTCGCGTGAGCCTTCTCACGCGAACTTCGCGCGAACGGGAACTCTCGGCCTCGTTTCCTTTCTCTCTCATTACTCGCGTGATCTCACGCGACAGCCATGAACGCTGGGGCTCGCAGGACCGAGCCCCAGCAATTGCTCGGATGGAGTGAAGCCATGGGTGGCGTAGACGTCGGCGGCGGTGGAGGCGGAAAGCGGAAGCTCGACTCGGAGATCAACATGATCCCGATGATCGACCTCCTGATGGTCACGATCTCGTTCCTCCTGATCACGGCCGTGTGGACGCACATGGCGCGCATCAACGCGGATGCGCAGGTGCCGGGCCCTCCCCGGCCGGATCAAGAAGTCGAAAAACAGGAACCCGAGAAGCAGCTCCACGTCGAGATGCGCTCGCCCGACAAGTTCGTCCTCATCTGGAAGCAGGCGGGCACGGTCATCAGCACGGTCGACGTGCCGCGGAAGGACAACGTCGTCACCAAGGACGATGGCAAGAAGCTGGTCCGCTACCCGGACCTCGCCGCGAAGATCGACGCCGAGTGGAAGTCGGTCGGCCAGCACCGCACCGCGACCGACAAGAAGTTCGACACGGCGATCCTGCACACCGACAACGAGACTCCCTACGTCTACCTCATCGGCGTGATCGACGCGATCTACCAGCCGAAGCGCCCCGTCACCGTCGCCGGCAAGGAAGAGCAAGTCCCGGCGTTCAACCTCACCTTCGCGGTCAACTGAGGACACCATGACGATCCAGCAGCCCGGCAAGCGGTTGATGCATGCGGTCCCGCTCAAGTTCGTGCAGAAGAAGGTCACCGGCGGCGGCCATCGCGACACGAACGCGTCGCTCTCGCTGACGAGCATGATCGACTTCCTCGTCGTCACCGTCGTCTTCCTCCTCCTCACCTTCAGCGCCTCCGGCGAGACGCCGACGACGAAGGGCGTGCGGCTCCCCGACGCCGAGAACACCCTCGACATGATCGACGCGCCGATGGTCGGCGTGACGGGCAGCCTGATCCTCGTCGACGGCAACCCCGCCGGCAACACGCGCGCGATCGAGGACTCGAAGCGCCTCCAGCGCATCGACGAGCTCTTCAACATCCTCAAGCAGAAGCGCGAGGTCTGGAAGCAGCTCCACCCGGGCAAGGAGTTCCCCGGCGTCGTCGTCCTCCAGATCGATCAGGACGTGCAGGCCATCGTCGTGAAGAGCATCTTCCAGACCGCAGCGTTCGCAGGCTTCCCGAACGTCAGCTTCATGGTCGGCTCCCTCCCCAAGACAAAGACCGAATAACGCATACCGGTCGGCGCCCAGACCTGCCTCGGCCTCGGCGCTTGGGACGAGCAAGGGACCCACGGAGCCTGCGAATGCGGGCCACGCGAGCGGGGCCCACGGCCCCCTTCGGCCTCGGCACTAGAG
Source organism: Labilithrix sp. (assembly GCA_019637155.1). Lineage (NCBI taxonomy): Bacteria > Pseudomonadati > Myxococcota > Polyangiales > Labilitrichaceae > Labilithrix > Labilithrix sp. The sequence goes on from JAHBWE010000020.1 coordinate 20,925, forward strand.
CCGAGCAAGGGCCCAGCCTCGGCACTTGGGCCGAGCAAGGGGCACCAGAAGCAGCCGCGCAAAGCGCCTCCAACCTCGGCACTTGGGCCGAGCAAGGGGGCCGCGCAACGGCCCCAGAAGCAGCCACGCAAGCGCCCCTCACCCTCGACGCGAGGGCCGAGCAAGGGGCCCCAGAAGCGGCCGCCCCAGCGGTCGCGAAGCGACCCTCGCGCTCCGCGCGAGGGCCGTGTCTGGGGTGGGGGTGTCGGGGGCAAAGCCCCCGACGTTGAAAAAGGAGACTGGTCGGTGAATACGAGCGGAGGGCCTGGCGACAAGCCGCGGGACATTGGCCTGAAGGCGATCCACGACGCGCGCATCGAGCGCGGCGCGTCGAAGGCTGGGCGCGTGTCGGGCATGACGTGGCTCTTCGGTATCGGCACGGTGCTCGTCGTCGTGATCGGCGCGTGGATCTATCGCGACCGCTCGCTCGACGCGATGAAGGAGGAGCTCTTCTCGAAGCAGCGCGCCGCGACGACGACCGTGGGCGCGGAGTGGTACCCGCTGCGGGAGCGGCTCGAGAAGCTCACGATCGAAGCGGCGGCCCCGGAGTACAAGGGCGACCACGTCGATCCCGCGGCCGCGAAGTGGAACCTGACGGACGTGCCCGGTCTCTACCTCCGCATGCGCACCGCCGACGCGAAGGACGCCGAGTCGCTCCGCAAGAAGGCGAAGGACTCCGCGCGCGACTCCTTCGTGGGGTGTTTCCTCCGCGAGAACAACCCGTCGATGGCGGCGGCGGCGAAGGGCGAGGACGCGGGCACGGGGTGGAACGACCAGCCGTGGAACCTCCGCCTCGCGTACCAGACGACGCGCATCCTCTCCGAGGAGTGGACGACGGAGGCGAAGAACGCGGAGGACGAGATCCACTTCCGCGTCTTCATGCAGCAGTACGAAAAGGCGATCGCGGAGGAGATCCCGCACGCGATCGACATCGTGAAGCGCGCGCAGTTCTTCCTCCTCGTCCTCGACGAGGACGTGGACGAGGCCATGCAGTTCGCGCCCGACTCCGGCTACAGGGCGGGCCAGATCTCGGAGGAGGGGCTGCAGCAGGTGGTGCATCCGTCGCGCGTGCACCTCATCGACCTCCGCACGAAGGACGGCGACCCTACCCTCCTCCGCGTGCGCCGCTCCGCCGACGCCGACTTCCACTTCGTCTCCGGCGCGATGCCCAACAACGCGTACACCCTCTCCGCGCTGAAGCGTCAGGTCATGAACTGCAACCTCGCCGAGCAGGTGAAGACCGCGCTGAACCCGACAAAGACCGCCGACGCGGCGCTCGACGCCGGCGCGGCTCCCGACGCGAAATAGCCGAACGGCGCGCGGCGATTCGACGGCTGGACGCGAGCGACCTAGAGGCGGCTGGACCCGAGCGGGCTAGAGGTCGTCGCGGCGGCCGACGGGGCCGGACTGCTGGACGCAGATGACGGCGCGGGAGGGGCCGCCGCCGAACCAGTCCCACGCGTCGCAGCCGGCGCCGTCGGCGCGGCCGGGCGCGTTCTCGTAGTACGAGAGGCCGCTGTTGGCGTAGCGGCAGGAGCTCGTGTCCGCGACCCACGTGCTCTTCTGCGTGCCGCCGCCGAGGCCGGCGACGAGCGGGCCGAGGAGGCGCGCCTCCTCCAGCGTCGCGAGGCGGTTCACGAAGCCGCCGTTGTTCGCGCACGCCGCCTGCGCCCGCGCGTAGGTCTTCCCTGCCCCGTTGTCGATGACGAAGGCGCGCATGCGGAGGACGCGGCCGGTGTGGAGGTACTCGTCGATCGCGGCCTGGGCGGCGAGGTACTCGGGGAGCGTCGCCGGGTTCGTGCCGGGCTTGCAGTCGGTGAAGTCGCCGCTCTTCGCGTTCTCGGCGCAGGTCGAGATCATGTCTTCGACCGCAGCGAGATCGGTGCCGAGCATGATGCCGTCGTCGCTGCGGAAGCGCGCGGCCCACTTCGACGCGACGGCGGCCACGTCCTCGACGCGGCGCTTCGGCTCGCCCGGCGGCGCGACGTTGTAGTAGGCCTGGTTCTCGCCGGCGGCCTGCTGAAAGTCGCTGATCTCGTAGCGCCACGCGCGCTCCATCTTGAGCTTCTGCTGGCCGAACGCGCGGAGGTAGCTCTCCGTGTCGCGCATCATCTTCTGGTTCTGCTTGAACGGCGCGCTCGCGTCGACGCCGACCGGCGCGTTCGCGGCCATGCCGTAGCGCGTGACGTGGAGCGCGGCCGGGATCGCGCGGCGCGTGAAGTGCTGGAAGAAGCCGGCCGCGTCCTTGTCGCGATCGCCCTGCAGCGACCGGCGGAGCGCGACGCTCGCGCCGTCGATCTTCGTGAGCTTCTCTTCGAGCGTGCCCTCGATGCCAACGAGCGTCTCGTTGCCGGTGAGGTCGAAGCCCTGCGCCGTGACGGTGACGGAGGAGCGCACGTCCTCCCGCTTCGAGGCGTCGGTGAGGCGCGACTTGATCGAGCCGTCGAGGCCGACGACCGCGGCTACCGTGCCGCCGGCCGAGATCTGGCCCTGGAGCCGGAGCGCTTGCTCTTCGCTCGACGTCTCGAAGGTGATGAGCGCCTCGATCTTCGCCTGGTAGGTGACGGCGTTCACGAAGCGATCGCCGCAACGGACGAGGAAGTCCTGCGGCCTGCTCGTGAGCATACTGAGCGCGTCGTCGGTGAGGTTGACCGGCGCGTTCGAGACGACGACATACGACTGCACCGCCTGGATCAGGTAGTTCACGCTCGTCGTCGTGCTGCGGAAGCTGCGGAGGAGCGAGCCCGACGCGTTCGCGCTGACGAGCGGCGCCTTCACCGAGAGGCTCACGTCGACGCCGAGCTCCTTCGCGAGCTCCGTGTCCGTCTTCACGAGCTTGATCGTCGTCGCTTGCGACGGCTGGCCCACGCTCGGCGGCGGTCCGTTCGCGGCCGCGCTCACGCAGCCGGTCCGACGCAGGTCGAAGAGCGCGTTGTATCCGTCGAAGAGCGTGATGCCGGGCTCGGTCGTCGTCAGCATGTCCTGCCCGACCCGATCGCCGTACGCGCCGACCGCTTCGCCCTCCGCCGTCTCGGGATCGGAGTCGGGAGACGCGCTGCAAGCGGCGACGAGGAGGGGAGCGAGCAGGACCGCGCGGCGAAGGAGCATGGTGGTGCCGGCGATCCAGCAATCGCCATGCCCTGTACCTACATCAGCTCACATCGACGCTTTTCGGTATTCTTCAATGGTTTTCAGAATTTGGTGGAGATGTCTCGGGACATCGATCAGGGGATTCCCTACACCACGCGATCGTTTCGATCGCCGAGCGGTGGCGGCCTCGGAGCAAAAGAGTCATATTGACTCTTACTATGTGGACCCGAGCCTCGCTCACCCGGCACCTCGCGGACGGACACGCCGTCGACTTCTTCCTCTTCTACGGGCACACCCCGAAGGTGGAGGGCGCGATCGATCGCTCGTGCCTGAGCCAGTGGTACCCGGCCGCCTTCGAGGTGGACGGCGTCCGCTACGCGACGGCGGAGCACTTCATGATGGCGGAGAAGGCGCGGCTCTTCCGCGACGACGAAGCGCTCGGCCGCATCCTCGAGGCGGCGACGCCGTCGGAGGCGAAGCGCATCGGCCGCTCCGTGCGCAACTACGACGACCAGGCGTGGGGCCGCGCGCGCACGCACGCGGTCGTGAAGGGCAACGTCGCGAAGTTCGATCAGGACACGGCCCTGCGCGAGCTCCTCCGCAGCACGGGCGCGGCGATCCTCGTCGAGGCGTCCCCGCGCGATCGGATCTGGGGCATCGGCATGGGCGCGTCGAACCCCGACGCGACGAACCCGGCGCGCTGGCGCGGCCAGAACCTCCTCGGCTTCGCCCTGACCGAAGCGCGCGCCCAGCTCTTCGGCGCATCACGCTGAGGCGCGCTCAGCGGTAAGGACCGGGATCGGAGAGCACCTCGATCGAGAGCGAAGTCTGCGGCGCGTACCCGGGTGACTCGAAGTCGTAGACCCTGACGTTCGCGACCACGCACTCCACGACGCGCCCGCGGAGCGTGTACTTCGGCTTCGCGTCGGGCGGCGGCTCCGCGCGCGTCCAGTCCGTGCCCCCGCGCGTCCCCGCGTAGAGGATCGACGTCACGACGTCTCGCACGCGCGGGACGCTGCTGCCGTCGGGCAAGGAGAACACCTCGACGAGGACCTCGTTGCCGATCGGGATCGGCGCGGCGGTGAAGATGGTGATGCGAAGCGGCGGCATGCGTTCGGAGCGCCCGGCGAGCGTACAGGCGAGCGCGACGAATGGTACGGCACGAGCGCGAAGACGTGAACGCTCAGCGCTGCACGAGGTAGACGTCGATCACGGTGCCGCGGCGGCCGTCGGTCATCGTGAAGCGGCTGCGCTCGCCCTCGCAGTTGCCGCGCGCGTCGCAGCGCATCTCGCGGCGGTCGTGGAGGTCGATCGCCTTCACGCCCGCCTCGGCGAGGGACGTGAGCTCGTTCGGCGTGCTGAGGCGGTCCATGTTGCGATCGCTCCACACGACGATCTTCGCGAACGCCGCGTCCTTCGCGTCGAGCACGCCGTCCTCGTTGTCGTCGAGATCGCGGAGCGCGTCGAAGCCGTTCCGCGCGAAGCTCCCGTTCCCGAGCTTCGTGGCGGAGCCGAAGAGCTCCGCGCCGCTGTCGATCGAGCCGTTGCCGTCGCGATCGAGCGCGAGCCAAGGCGTCACCGCCGTCGGCCAGTCGCCGCCGTGGCACACGCCGTCGCGCGAGAGGTCGAAGCTGCCGGTCGCGTTGGTCGCGAAGTCGACCGCCGCGCCGTCGAACGAGAGGACGAGCGGCGTGTTGCACGCGCACTTGCCGGCGTTGAGGTTCGTGTCGAAGTACGGGCAGTACAACCCGTCGCGGGTCGGCTCGCTCCAGCGCGCCTCGCCGCTGACGTTGACGCACTTCTGCTTGCAGAAGCCGGGGCCGCCGGACGACCCGAAGCCGCGCTCGAAGCCCTCGGGGCAGTCGCGCTCCGTCCCGACGGTGCACTCGCCCGGCGCGTCGGGGCCCTCGTTGAGGAGGCAACCGCCCCGCGAGAGCCCCCACGTCGGCGCCGGGAAGTCGTCCGCCTTCGCGGCGCCCTCGTCGATGCTCTTCGCAGGCTCCTGCTCCTGCTCCTGCTCCGCGTCGTCCGCGCGCTGCTGCGAGGCCGTCTGCCCGGACGCCTCGGGCGCGATCTCGCCCGCGCACGCAAGGAGGGAAGAGCCGAGGACGACCAGGAGAGCGAGGGTGCGCATGTGTCATGACTTGAGCAACCGATGTGCCGCCATGAAATGCCGATGATCAAGGCCATATGTGCCAATTCAATGTGCCATGTGCGACATGTGCCGTGCCGCTACGTGCCGTCGTGCGTTCGTACGAGGACGTGAAGGTCGGCGAGGTTGTGGCCCGTGGGCTCCGTCGGGACCGCGGTGCCGAGGCCGAGGTGGAGCGGGCCCGTGTCGAACGCAGCGAGGGCGCGCACGATCGCGTCCTCGCCGGCGCGCGCGACGAACGTGTCGTCGACGACCGCGCCCGCCGTGTCGCTCGTGCCGTCGACGCCGTCGGTCGCGAACGCGGCGAAGATGCAGCCGGACGGGAGCTGACGACCCACCAGCGTCGCGAGGTGCGTCGAGCGGCCTCCCCTCCCCTCGCCCGTCACCGTGAGCGACGGCTCCGCCACGCGCACGAGCGCGTGCCCCGGCGCGAGCGTCTTCGCCGCGCGCAGGTACTCCTTCGCGAGGCGCTCGAGCGGCGCGTCGCTCGGGCGGAGCACGCGCACGGTGATGTCGCGCTGGCGGAGGCGCGAGCTCATCGCGCGCGCGAGATCGGCCGGCGCGATGACGACGTCGCCGCCCACGTTCGCGCCCGTCCGCCCCGTCTTCACGAACGGGAGGTCCGCGTACTTCGGCGCCCAGCGCGCGACGACGCGACGGGCCTGCGCGACGGTCGACGGATCGCCCACGCTCGGGCCGGAGCCGACGTCGTGGAGGCCTCCCTTCACGACGTCGCTCATCGCGAGCGTGTACACCGGCACGCCGCCCGCCGCGCGCGCGAGGCCGCCGCCCTTGATCCGCGAGAGGTGCTTCCGCACGACGTTGATGTCCGCGATCGGGGCGCCGCTCTCGAGCAGCGCCTGCGTCACCGCGCGCTTGTCCTTCAACGTCACGCCCGGCGCCGGCGCGCAGACGAGCGCCGACGCGCCGCCGGAGACGAGGACGAGGAGCGAGGCCGCGCGCGCCGCGACGCCGAAGCAGAGGTCCGCCGCGGTGACGCTGCGCGCGTCGGGGAGCGGATGCCCCGCGCGGAAGACCTGGAGCCCCGCCGCGTTCGTGTCGTCCGTCGTCACCACGAGCGTCTCGACGATGCTCTGGCTCCACGCCATGAGCGCGCCGCGCGCCATCGCCGGCGCGGCCTTGCCGATCGCGACGAGGCGGACCTCCTCGAGCGGCTCGAGCCCCGCGAGCGCCCCCGCGACGCGCGCGGTCGGATGCAGCTCCGCGAGCGCGGCCTGGAGGAGCGACTCGAGCTTCGTCGCGTCGAGGCTCATCGGGCGATCGGACCGGCGAAGAGCTCCTGCCATCCCAGCGTGAGGGAGGCGAAGAGCGCACGATCGGACGGGCCGCCGCCCGCGTTGCCCGCGAGCGCGGCGTCGCTCCAGCGCGCCCCGACGTGGAGGCCGGCGAAGAGGCCCTCGGCGCGATCGAAGAACGGGAGCTCGAGGCCGAGGCCGGCCTGGAGCGCGGGGCGGAACCGCGCGCCGTCGGGCTGCACGAACGCGGCGCCGAGCTCGAGCGCGAGGGAGTCGATGAAGAGGTCGGCGCGCGGCGAGCCGAGCTCGTGCCCCGTCACCCACCGCGCGAGGAAGAGCGGCCGCAGCTCGACGCCGGTCGCGATCGCGCGGCGCGGCTCCGACGACGCGAAGCCCTCCTCGTAGGTGCCGAAGACGCCCGCGGTCGAGAGGTAGCGGAGGCGGAGATCGCCGGTCGCGCGCGGCGCGCGGGGGCCGGCCGTGATCCCGGCCGCCACCGCCACCCCGAGGTCGCCCTCGATCCTCCCGTGCGCGGAGTCGACCTCCGCGAACGCGAAGAGGAGCGCAAGCGCGCCCGTCATGTCGCGAGCGCGCTCGCGATCTCGTCGCGCAGCTCGGGCGCGACGATGAGGCGGACCCGCGACATCACCTGGCCGGCGAGGCGCGCGAGGAGGAAGGAGACGTCGCTGAGCGGGCGCGCGGGTCCCTTCGCGAAGACGACGGTGAGCGGCTCGGACTCCGCGCCGAACGGCGTGTCGGCGGCGACGTCGAGGCCGACGTAGAGCTTCGGATCGAGCCCGTGCTTCTTCGCGATGTCCTCCGCGACGTTCAGGCAATGCGCGCGCCCGTCGGGCAAGGCCTGCTCGCCGAACAGCTCGTACGTCTTGAAGAGCGCACGGAGGCGCGCGCGCCGCGCGATGTCGGAGAGCGCGGGATCCTTCGCCCGCTCCCACGCGCGCATCGCGACGAAGAGGAGCGAGTCGTCGAGCTCGAGGTAGTCGTCGAGCGTCACCGGTTGGCCGTGCGCGGCGAGCTCGATCGCGCGCGGGGTCCCCTCGAGGCGCATCCCGTCGGCGACGAGCGCGGTCGCGCGCGCGAGGACGGTGCGGATCATCCACTCCGCCGAGCGCGTCGCCTTGTGGAGATACACCTGCTGGAACATGAAGAGGCGCGCGAGGAGGAACGCCTCGATCGCGGGGAGTCCCTTCGCGCCGTCGATCGCGAGGCCCGGCGCCTTGCCCGCCTCGGCGGGGGCGAAGCGGAGCGAGCGGAAGAGCCAGTCGAGGTCGAAGACGCCGTAGCGGACGCCGGTCGAGTGCGCGTCGCGGAGGAGGTAGTCGCAGCGATCGACGTCGAGCGTGCCGCTCACCGCGCGCGCGAGGTACGGGAGCGGGTTCTCGCCGCGCACGAGCGCCGCGACGCGCTCCGGGAGCGACGGATCGACCGAGACGAGGACCGCGTTCACGCCGGTGGAGGGATCGAGGACGATGCGCTCGGTCCACTCCTCGTGATGCGCCGATCCCGGGATCGCCTCCTCGAAGAGGTGCGAGAGCGGCCCGTGCCCGACGTCGTGGAGGAACGCGGCCGCGAGCGCCTCCTGCGCGCGCTCGCTCGTCACTTGCTGCCAGAACGGGAGGTCGCCGTGGATCTGGCGGAGGCGCGCGAGGAAGAGCTTCATCACGTGCGCCGCGCCGATCGCGTGGGAGAAGCGGGTGTGCTCCGCGCCGGGGAACGCGTACGACGCGACGCCGAGCTGGCGGATGCGCCGGAGGCGTTGCACCTCGGGGGAGTCCATCAAGCGCGGGATGAGGCGCTCCTCCTCCGTCTCGAACGACACGAGCCCATGCACCGCATCACGCAGGATCATTCGAGCCTCATACTCGCGCCGAGCTCCATTCGCCGATCGAACCGTCGTCGCCGAAGACGCGCACGTCGAGACGTCCTCGCTCCGCGACGTGCGCCTCCCGCGCGGCGTGGACCGGCTTCGAGCCCGGCACGCGCTCGGCGTGCCAGAGCGCGCGGAACACGCCCTGCTCCTCGCTCCCGATCGCCCACGCGAGCGGCTCGCTCGGCGAGACGAGCCGCACCGCCGAGCGCTCGACCTCCACGACCGGCGGCGGCGCGGCCGGCGTCATCATGCCCTCCACGCGCTCGACGCGGATCGACGCGTCGTCGCGGAGGAGGCGCGCGCGCGTCGTCGCGATCGCGACCGGGCTCTTGTCGCAGACGATCGCGCGCCGGCCGAGCGCGTTCGCCGCGACCGCGGTCGTGCCGCTGCCGCAGAAGCCGTCGACGACGAGGCTCCCCGGCTCGGTCGCGCACGCGACGATGCGCTCGAGGAGCGCGCGCGGCTTCTGGGTCGGGTACCCCGTCCGCTCCGACGGCGCGGCGTGACGGAGCGGCGCGACGTCGGTCCAGAGGGCGTCGATGCGCCGCTCGCGGCAGAGCACGCCCTCCTCGTTCTTCACGAGGAAGTACTTGATGTACACGCGACCGGAGGCGGTGCGATGGATGCGCCCCTCCTTCTCGAGCTTCGCGATCGACGCGTCGGTGTAGTCGCCGCGCGGCGCGCTCGTGAACGGACGGCCGTCGTCGCCCCAGCGGATCGCGCGCTCTTCGATCGGCTCGAGGCGCGTCGGTGGACGGAGCACCGCCTCCTCGCGCCCGTAGACGACGATCGTGTCGAGCGTGCGCCCGAACTGCCCGCTCGTCGCCTGGCGGCCGAGGTTCGGCGCGCGCCGCCAGACGATCTCGTTCACGAACGCGTCGCGTCCCATGATCTCGTCGAGGATGCACCGCACGAGGTACGCCGCGCGCCAGTCGAGGTGCACCCAGATCGTCCCGCGGGGCGAGAGGAGATTGCAGAGTGCATCGATCCGCGGGGCGAGCATCTCGAGGTAGCTGCCGATCGACCACTTGTCCTCGTACGCGAGCGTCCTCCGCGCGCGACCGTCGGCGGGGCCGTCGAGCCGCGCCTCCGCGACGTAGTCGCGATCGGACGAATAGGGCGGATCGACATAGACGAGGTCGGCGCTGCCGGCCGCGATCGTCGGCGCGACGTCGACGACGTCGCCGTGAACGATACGGTTCGACAAACCGGAGCCCGTCTCCTCGACGACACGCGACGCGACGCCCGCGCCCCCGACCGGCGGTATTTGCGGCATGGTTACGCGCCATTGGCGACCTGGCCAGGTCAGCTGCGGCACGTCGCGCTCTCGGCTCCTGCGTTCTGCCACGGCGGCGCTCATTGTGTCATGACCGGCGTCATCACGACGCCGAAAGAGCCAATTTGAATGAAGGGGGCGGTGGAAAGTTGCGATAGCGTTTAAGGCATCGTGGCTAGCAAGACGCCGACGCCGCTGCGCCTCGTCGAGATCCTGAAGGCCCTTCCGCCGACGGAGCTCGAGTCGCTCGTCTCGCGCCTCGGCGTGCGGATCGATCCCGCGAAGCGGCTCGATCCGCCCGCGCAGGTCGCGCGCGCGCTCGTCGCGTTGCCGGAGCTGCGCGAGCCGGGCCGCCTCCCGCAGGCGAGCGTCGAGCTGCTCCACCGTGTCGCTGAGGCACGCGGTCTCCTCGTCGTCGCGTCCGTGCCGCCGGCGCTCCAGCCCCTCGCCGAGCGTGGCATCCTCTTCGCGCGCGCGATCGGCAAGAACGAGTTCGAGCTCATCCTCCCCGCCGCGTACCTCGTGCAGCTCCGCACGTGGGAGGGCGAAGACCCACGCGGCGTGCGCGCGCTCCTCGCGCAGGCGCCGTTCGAGACGGTGAGCGCGATCGCCGGTCACTACCTCGGCCGCCCCGCCACGCCTCCGATCGCGCTCTCGCTCGAGCAAGCGTGGGAGGTCCTCGGCGATCCGACGAAGCTCGCGCAGGAGATCGAGAAGCTCTCCGCCACCGAGCGGCGCGTGCTCGAAGGCGCGGAGGAGCTCGGCGGCGAGGTCGACACCGAGGAGTTGCTCGAGCTCGAACGCGAGCCGCTTCGCCTCCGCACCGCCTCCGGCGCGACGCCCTCGCGCCGCGGGGTCGGCTTCTCGCTCGAGCGCCGCGGCCTCCTCATCCCCGTCCACCCGAACCGCCACATCGTCCCGACCGAGGTCGGCCGCATCATCGGCGCGGCCCGCACCGCCGAGCGCGAGGCGCGGCGCGAGCAGGTGCGGACGTTCGTGACGGAGGGCGATCACGCCCCGCGCCGCGCGCGCTTCTCGCAAGACCCGGCCGTGCTCGCGATGGCGCTCGCCCTCGCCGCGCGCGAGCCGGGCAACGAGGTGCGCGCCGGCATCGGCACGCCGAAGTCGCTCGTGTCGAAGCTCGCGACGCGCTTCGGCCGCGACGCCCATCACGTCGCGCTCGTCTCCGCCCTCTCGCGCGCGATCGGCCTCTGGGACGCGTCGGCGACGAACGTGAGCTCGCCGCCAGGATCGTTCTCGCTCCACGAGCTCTCGAGCCACCTCTTCACCGCCTGGCGCCGCGGCGGCGCGTGGGACGAGGCGCGCCCCGACTCCGAGATCCTGCGCCTCCCGCCGGAGCAGCGCGACTCGAGCGCGAGCAGCGTCGTGCGCGAGCTCGTCCTCTCCGCGCTGCGCGAGCTCGGAGACTCGCGCTGGATCCCGTGGCCTTCCCTCGAGGGCTACCTCGCGTCGGATCACCGCATCGAAGGGATCGCGCGCCTCCTCCGGCGCTGGGCGGAGCGCGTGAGCGCGCCCGATCCCGATCCGATGATCGTCGCGCGCCGCATCGTGCTCGAGAGCCTCCCTGCGCTCGGGGTCATCGATCTCGGCGAGGACGATCCCGAGGACGCGAGCGAGGACCCCTCGCCGCGCGTCGCGCTCCGCCTCACGCCGCGCGGCCGCATGTTCCTCGCCGACAAGCCGGCCGCGCCGAACGCGGAGCCGTCGAAGTTCCTCGACACGCACGTCCTCCGCCTCGGCTCGAGCGCGAAGACCGGCGCCGTCCTCGCGCTCTACGGCTTCGTCGACCTCGGCCGCGTCGCGGAGGCGCTCGACCTCATCGTCGCGCCGCAGACGCTCGCGCGCGCGCTCTCCGCCGGCTACGAGGCGGACTCGCTGCGCGTCCGCATCGAGACGATCGCGCCGCTCCCGGAGACGCTCTCGCGCACGCTCCAGCAAGCGAGCGTCGTCGTCGGTCGCGGCACGTTCGCGGCCGCGGCGGGCTTCCTCTGGGTCGAAGACGCGAACGTGCGCGAGCTCCTCCGCACGCGCCGCGCGACGGCCGACCTCTTCGTCGATCCGTCGCCCCCGGGCGGCCTCCTCGTCGGCGCGCAGGTCGACATGGATCGCCTCGCGCGCCGCTGCCGCTCCGTCGGCGTCGAGCTCGTCGTCGACGGCCAGATCGTCCGCGCCCGCCAGGGCGCCCCGCCCGCCGTGTCCGGCGAGCGCCGCCGCTCGTCCTCGACCCGCATGCCGAAGATCAAGGTCGGCGGCTAACCTCAGAGCGCCGCGGTTTGCCCTCTCGGGGCCGCGCGCGGAGAGGCCCCGGCGGGGGCCCCTCTCGAACAAGAGAAACTCAGTCGTCTTTGGCGCCGGCGGCGATCCACGCGCGGATCACGTCTCGCTTCGACTTCGAGAGGAGCGCCTCGTCGCCGGTCGCGTTGTCGTCCTCCGGCGGCGGCATCGCCTTGCCGCAGTCGCCGGGGCAGCTCTCGAGCTCGGCGTGTGTGTTGTCCATCTTCCGCATGACGAGGCTCTCTTCCGGCTTGCCGGGCACGACGAGCCTCGTGCCCTTGAAGAACGTGCTCTCCTTCATGAGCGACGCGTAGGTGACCGCCGGGTCCGCGGTGATGTTCACGCCGAGCGGCGACTCCTTCGCCGCGTGGCACGACGCGAGCGCGCAGTTCTTCACGAGGATCGGCATCACGTCCTCTTCGAACTTCGGCGGCGGATCGGGAGGGGGCGCGGGATCGTCGGAGCACGCGCCGACGAACGCGAAAGATGCAAAGAGAACGGAGGGAAGGACGCAGCGCACGGCCCGATTGTAACAGGGACGCGCGGCTCGTTACATCCGGTCGTCGACCCAGTCCGTCGCCGGCTTCCGCGCGCGGACCTCGCGCACCTTGCCGCCGGCGAGGAACATCTCCGCCGGAACGGCGCGGCCGTTGTAACGGCTCGCCATCGAGAAGCCGTACGCGCCGGCGTCGAGGATCGCGACGTCCTCGAACGGCTGCGACGGAAGCTCGTGCACGCCGAAATCGTCGGAGCTCTCGCACACGGGGCCGACGACGCGCATCGGGACCGGCGTCGCGCCGGCGGGCATCGTGACGGGCACGATGCGGTGAAAGGCCTGGTAGAGGGCAGGACGCATGAGGTCGTTCATGCCCGCGTCGATCATGAGCCAGCGCCGCTCGGGCGCGACCTTCACCTGGATGACGCGCGCGAGGAGGATCCCTTGCGCGCCCACGAGCGAGCGGCCCGGCTCGCAGAAGAACGCGAGGTCGTCGAGCCCCGCCTCGCGCTTCGCGGCGCGCACCGCGCGGATGAAGTCCGCCGGCGTGACGGGGCAGCCCTCGCCGTAGTCGATGCCGAAGCCGCCGCCGGTGTCGACGAGCTCGAGCGCGAAGCGGCCGCGGAGCTCCTTCGCCGTCTCGAAGACCTTCCGCGCCGACGCGAGGTACGACTCCATCGCGGTGAGCTGCGAGCCGGCGTGCGCCGCGATGCCGACGACGCGCACCTGCGCGGGGGCCGCGAGCGCCGCGCCGACGGCGTCGTTCAGGGTCGAGAGCGGGATCCCGAACTTCGCGTCGTCGTGCCCGGTCGTGATGTGCCGGTGCGTGTCGATGACGTCCTCTTCGACGCCGGGGTTGATGCGCATCGTGACGCGCGCGACGCGGCCGAGCGCCTTCGCGCGCGCGGCGACGCGGACGATCTCCTCGACGCTCTCGACGTTGATCGCGCGGATGCCGCGCTCGCCCATGCCGATCGCGAGGTCGAGCTCGTCGTCCGCCTTCGCGACGCCGCTGTAGATGATCTTCTCCGCCGCGATCCCGCAGCGCTGAGCGAGGACGAGCTCGGGGCCGCTCACCACGTCCGCGCCGCAGCCCTCCGCCGCGAGCGTACGCACGATCGGGCCCGCGCTGTTGGCCTTGACCGCGTACGCGACGAGGTGGCTCTCCCCCTCGAACGCCGCCTCGAGCGCCTTCGCGTTCGCGGCGATGCCGTCGAGGTCGTAGACGTACGTGGGGGTGCCGATGCCCTCGTACCGGCCGAGGCCGGCGAGCGAGACGCCCCCGAGCGTGAGGACGCCCTGGGCGTCGCGGCGCGTAGCGGTCATTTGCGAGTGCCGTGCTTGTCGCACGGGCGAGAAGGCTTGCCAAGCTCGGCGCGCCGGAGGATGCTCCGCTTCAATCCTCATGGCCATCCGACGCGCCAAGCTCGTGTGCACGCTCGGCCCCGCGTGCAACTCGGTCGAGGGCCTCAAGGGTCTCATCGACGCGGGGATGGACGTCGCGCGCCTCAACTTCTCGCACGGCAGCCACGAGGACCACGCCGGCCAGTTCCAGCGCCTCCGCGAGGCGAGCGCGGCGAAGAACAAGCCCGTCGCGGCGCTCCAGGACCTGTGCGGCCCGAAGATCCGCACCGGCACCTTCCCCGCCCCGTTCGATCTCAAGACCGGCGCCGAGGTCGACCTCATCGAGGGCAACGGCGTCGGCGACGAGAACAACATCTACATCCAGTACGAGGGCCTCGGCGAGGACGTGCACGTCGGCGACCGCGTCATGTTCGACGACGGCCGCATCGTGATGCACACGCTCGCGACGCAGAAGGACCGCATCCGGGTGAAGGTCACCCAGGGCGGCGGGATGCGCAACCGCGTCGGCGTGCACCTCCCGACGCGCACGATGCGCATCAGCCCGCTCACGGAGAAGGACAAGACGGACCTCGGCTTCGGGCTCTCGCTCGGCGTCGACTACGTCGCGCTCTCGTTCGTCCGCCGCGCCGACGACATCCGCCTCGTCCGCGAGATCTGCGAGGAGTGGGGCAAGCCCACGCCCGTCATCGCGAAGATCGAGACCCCGGACGCGATCGAGAACCTCGAGAGCATCATCGCCGCGTCCGACGGCGTGATGGTCGCGCGCGGCGACCTCGGGGTGGAGTTCCCGCCCGAGCGCGTGCCCGTCATCCAGCGCCAGATCCTGCTCGTCGCGCGCCGCGTCCGCCGCCCCGTCATCGTCGCGACGGAGATGCTCGAGTCGATGAAGACGAGCACGCGGCCCACGCGCGCGGAGGCGAGCGACGTCGCGAACGCGGTGTTCTCCGGCGCCGACGCGCTCATGCTCTCGGGCGAGACCGCGACCGGCGACCACCCCAACATCGCCGCCGGCATGATGAGCGCGATCGCGATGGAGGCGGAGAAGAGCCCGTTCTTCGAGGCCGCGCCGTACGCGACGCGCGCGACGAGCGTGGCGGAGGCGATCGCGCGCGGCGCGGTGAACACCGCGCGCGAGATCGGCGCGCGCTTCCTCGTCGCCTTCACCGAGAGCGGCTCGTCCGCGATGAACGTGAGCCTCGCGCGCCCGCCGGTGCCGATCATCGCGTTCTCGCCGAACCCCTCCACCCGCCGTCGCATGGCGCTGCTCTGGGGCGTCATCCCGCGCGAGCTGCCCCAGCTCACCGACACCGACGCGCTCGTCGACTGGGTCACGGGCGACCTCATGGCGAACGGCCTCGCCTCCCCCGGCGAGCGCGTCGTCATCGTGTTCGGCGCTCCCCTCGGCGTGAGCGGCTCGACCAACTCGATCCGCGTGCACGTCATCGGTTGAGCGTGAGCTGGGCGCGCGAGCTCCGTCGACGAGCTCGTCGCGCGGCGCTGAAAACGACTCGGGCCGGGAGCAAGTGCTCGCCGGCCCGAGGGGTCTCTTCAGCGCGAGGTCAGGCGATCACTCGCCGCCGCCGCCACCGCCGAGCGGGCCGTTGCCGAAGATGTTCGCGATCTGGCGCATCGCGTCGAGGAGGCCGACGTAACGACGGAGCTCCTTCTCCGCCGCCTCGTCGGCGATCGTGGGCTGGCCGCCCGAGAGCGCCGCGGTGAACTCGCCGTTGGCGCCGGTGGTGCCGTCGTACGCGCGGGACGCGAGCTCGTTCGCGCGGAGCAGCATGCGCGAGGCGATGCCGGAGTCGACCGACTTGCCGTTGATCGTCTCGTTGCCGAACCGCGCCGCGAGGTAGCGGTAGCCCGACACCGGGTCGACGAAGGAGACGCGGCGGTCGACCGGGATGTTCTGGTTGAGGTCGCCCTCGAACTGGATGCGCATCTTGTTCATCAGCACGAGGTCGGTGGAGAAGCGCGAGAAGAGCATCGCGTAGATGCCGGCCGCGAGCTGGTTCGAGTACCCGAGGTTCGGGAACACGATGCCCTTGTTGCCGGCCGGGCGACCGACGCTGCCGGGCTCACGCGGCTGGAGGTTGAGCGTCACGATGCCGGTGCCGTTCGCCGACATCGACGGCGCGACGGTCTCCCAGTCCTCGGAGAGGATGCCGCCGAGGAGGCGGTCGATCGCCTGCGGCGTGTCGGTGCGGAAGCTGATGTACGGGTCGCGGCCGTCGAGCGCGTTCTCACGCGAGATGGTCGACAGGGTCGGGCGCGAGTCGACGAGCTCGCGGATGGCGAGGGCCTTCTCGTCGTCGAAGCCGGCGTGCGCGGGGTAACGCTGGTAGTCCCAGGAGCCGCCGAGGCTGTTGTCGAAGTCGACCTGGACGTAGCGGCCGTCGACGAGACCGAGGTTGCCGATCACGCTCGTGACCTCCTTCGACTCCGTCTCCGTCTGGACGTCGAAGATCGGGGTGCCACCCGGCTTCGTGCGCTGGTTCGTGGTCGCGCCGCCGCCGTAGGAGCCGGGCTCCGGCATCAGCAGCGCGCGCTGGAGGAAGTTGAACATCTCCTGCGACGCGATGAGGGCGGGGCGCTCACCGTCGTCGTCCTCGAGGTCGGCCGGGTTCGTGACGCGGCCGAGCTCCGTCGTCGTGCTCCAGTGGTACGCGCGCAGACGAGCGTACGTGTTGTTGGCGACGCCGGAGGAGAGGCCCCACCACGCCCACTCGCGGTTCTGGCGGCGGAAGTAGCCCCAGGGGTACGTCTCGTCGAAGCGGCGGATCACGTTCATCGTGATCTCGTAGATGTCCGCGCCCGAGTCGAAGAGCTTCGCGTGGATGTAGCCGCCGCGCGAGTAGTCCTCACCGTAGCGGTACTGCCAGCGAACGACCGGCTGCTTGTTGTAGTCGAGGCCCTTCCAGTGAACGCCGTTCGCGCCGATCGGGATGACCTGACCCTGGAGCTTGAACGCGATCGGGTCGGACTTCATGTCCTCGTACGCGAGGTGGTTGCGCGGGCCCTGCGAGCAGACCTTGCCGTGGACGATGCGCCACTTCGCGCCTTCCTTCTCCTCCTCCGTCGCGGGGCGGCAGTCGCGGGCCGGGTCGAAGACCTTCGCCTTCATCGCCGCGCGCGTGTAGTGCAGGCCGTAGCCCTTCGTCGGGTCGAGGATGAGGTCCTTCGCGATGCCCTGCGAGAGCATCTTGACGGCGAAGAGCTGCTGCTCGTCGTACTTCGTGACGCGCGAGTCGAACGTCTCGAGCACGCGGCCGTAGAGCGTCTTCATCGCGTGGAGGTCGTACGTGCCGGCGCCCACCGTCTCGCCGAAGCGCTCGATCTGGTACTCCATCGTCGAGGTGTTCGCGAAGTACTCGATGCCGGGGCGCGACTCGCCCGCGATGCCCTGCTCGTCGTCCGAGAGCGGATCGAGGTAGCGCGGGCCCAAGCAGGTGTCGTCGCCGCCGTTGCGCGGCTCGGTGCACGGGGTCGTGGAGGTGCCCTCCTTCGTGCGGAGCTGCCAGTACTGCGGGGCGTAGTTGAGCGAGTCCCAGGAGCTCGCGAAGTTGTGGCGGAGGCCGATCGAGTGACCGATCTCGTGGAAGGCGATGCCCTTCACCGACTCGCGGAGGAGCTCCTTGTAGACCGCCTTGCCGCGCTCGACCGGGTCGAGGCCGCTGTACTTCGCCTTGAAGTACGGCGCGAGGGCGGGCTGGTAGAGCGAGCCGGCGCCGGCGTTGGTCGGGCCGTCGGCGAAGCAGACGCCGCGCGCGCCGAGGAACGCCTGGTACGCGTCGAAGATGTCCTGCGCCCGGGTCGAGTCCTGGTCCGCGATCGTCTTGATCGAGTTGTAGACGTGCGAGCTCTTGTCCTGCGACTCCGCGACGAGGCGGTAGAGGTTCCTGTTCCCGAGCTCCGTCTTGTACGGCGTCGCGTCGAGCCGCTTCATGAGCGCCTCGAGCTCGAGGTTCGCCTTCGCGAGGTTCGTGCCGGCGAGCGAGTCCTGCGAGCGGAGCAGGGCCGTCTCGATCTGAGCCTTCAGGTGCTCGACCGTGCCGGGCGTGGTCACCGCCGGGATGCTCTTCCTCACCGTCGCCTGGATCGTCTTCAGGTCGATGTTCTTCGTCACCGCGGAGATCTCCGCCGCCGACTTCGCCTGCGCGAGGCCGCCGACGATCTTGCCGTCCTTCACGCGCTGCACGTAGGTCGAGGCCTGGACGCCCTGGATGAGGTCCTCGATCTTCACGTCGCCCATCGCGAGCGAGATGATGTCGCGCTGCTGCGCGGCGGCGGCGTAGGCGGAGCGCATCATCGTCGTGGCCGTGACGCCGATCATCTCGCCCGTGAGCGGGTCGCCGCCGATGGAAGCGACGCCGCCGTACGGAGCGCGCGACGCGTGCGGCCAGTAGATCGCGTAGTTCTTGCGGAGGTCGCCGAGGCGGATGAGCTCGCCGGGCTTCCCGCACATCGGGAGGTCGTACGCGCGGACCGGGTTGTGGCAGGTCGTGACGGCGGGCAGGTCCTTGCCGTCCGCGCCCTTGTCGACCTCTTGCGGCTTCGGGGTGTCGATGCCCCAGCCGCCGAAGCGGACCATCTCCTTCGACTCGGGGCCGGTGCCCTCGAAGTAGAGGTCGTGGCAGTCGTCGCGGTGATCGCCGTCGCCGAAGTCGTGCGTGCGGCGGCACTCGACCTCGCGGCGGTACGCGACCGCGACCTTGACGAGCTGGCTCCAGGTGATCGTCATCTCCTCGAGCGCGCCCGGCGAGGTGATGGTCTTGCCGTCGGGGGAGACCTCGTCCTGGAGGTCCTCCGGCGCGTCGGCGTTGAGCCAGTAGCCGATCGGCTTGATCTTGCGGTCGCGGACCGGGATCGTGCAGCGGCCGATGTACACGTCGCACTGCGAGCCGAGCGAGCCGGAGTAGCCCGCCACCTCGGGCTGGCACTCGTCCGCGGTGCCGTCGCCGTCCTCGTCCGCGTTGCTGCCGCACTGGGTCGCGAGGTGGCTCTTCTCCCAGATGTTGTGGAACGAGTAGAACGTGTGCGTGTTGGCGTCGGTATAGCCGTACTGCGGGTCCCATGCCGTGATCGGCGCGCCGCCGTACTCGCGGTTGAAGTTGTTGCCCGCGTTGCCCCAGTTGCCGACGACGTCGCGGAAGGTCTTGTTCTCCTCGAACGGCTCGAAGTCCTCGTCGCCGGTGAGGCGGATGAAGGAGCTCCTCATCTTGACCTCGACCGGCGAGCAGTCGAACGTCGTCGTGCCGTTGAAGAAGCCGACGAGCACGCACTCGGGGATGCCGTACGCGCCGACCGGCGACGACTTCAGCTGGTACTTGTTCGTGACGTCGAAGTAGCCGTTCTGGATCTCGAAGTGGGGACGGTCCTCGTCGTTGTCGTTCGTCGGGGCGTACTCGATCGGGGTCACGTCGCTGTTGCCGCCGAAGACCCAGCTCGTGTCGCCGCTCGTCGACTGCGCGACGTTCGTACCCCAGTCGACGCGCATGTACTGGCGCTTGAACCAGGGCCGATCGCTGACGTTCTCTTCGATGACGTTCTGCTCTTCGCCCGTGGCCGGGTTGTACGAGCGGCGGATGTCGAAGTGGCTCTGGATGCGGTACGCAGCGACGATCGTGCCGGTCGCGGGGCCGGGGAACTCCCACTTGCCGGGGGAGACCTCCTTGCGCGGGAGGCCGCGGTTGTCGGCGCCCGGCGACTCCTGGTAGGCGCGGCGCGCGAAGAGGAAGTTCTCGGTGACCTCCCAGCGAACGCGCTCGACCGCGGACGCGCCGCCGATCGCGCCGACGTGGCTGTCGGTGTTCGCGCCGCTGTCGATGTTGAAGCTCTTCGTGCGGAACTCGGGGTCGTCCTTGTAGTCCTCGAGGTTCGGACCGAGGAAGAACGACTTGGCGACCGCGTTCGCCTGAACGCGGCTGATCGGGTCCCGCTCTTCAGCGCAACCCGTCAACCCGGAGGAGCCAACGACACTAACGACAAGGGCGGCAAGTGCACCACGTCCGAGCCACTTCGATTCCATGGGCCGGGCCTTTAGCAAGAGCTGGGCCTTCAAGATCGCCGCGATCTCCTGCGTGTTAGCTTTCTTTCACCACCCCTACTGTTAGGTCTGCAACGCTGCTGACGCTCCAAATGGGGGGCGGCACCCCCATTTGACTACCTTGTGGTCAATTCTTGACGTAGGTCACGTCCTCCACGTCCCCGGCCTGGCAACCGACCGCTCCCTGGAGGGTCCCGGTGACGGCTGCCGCATCGAGGGTGCGCGTGCCGGAGAACGAGGTCTCCGTCTTCGTGAAGGAGAACGTGTCCGTCAGCGACGCCTGATTTCCCGCGGTGCAGCGGGCCGCTTCGCAGGTCGCGCTGCACGTGAACGAGGTCGCGCCGACGAACCGGACCGCGGTCGCGGTCGGGTAGCTCACCACGCTCGTCGTCGAACGCGTGCACCCCGGGACGTCGGAGTAGAGGACGTCGGTGCGGCCGGCCGTGCCGGCGACCTCCAGCTCCACCTCGGCGATGTCGTACGGATCTCCCGCGATCGCCGCCTTGATGTCCGTCGCCGCGCCGCCGCCGGCGGGCGTGCACGTCCACACGGTGATCCGGTAGGTCGCGTCGTCGAGGGTCGTCTGCGTCGTGGCCGCGTCGGCGTCGGGCTCGTTCGTATCCGCGTCCGCGTCCGCGTCCGCGTTCGCCGAAGCGTCGTCGGAGGCGTCGGGCTCGTTCGTATCCGCGTCCGCGTCGGCTTCCGTGGCCGCGTCGGCGTCCGCGCCGGCGTCGTCTCCGCCCGAATCGCCCGTGCTCGTCTCGACCACGTTCGCGTCGTTCGTCGGCGGCGGCGTGATGACGGAGCCCTCGGCGTTGGTGCGGCCGTCGGTGCTCCCGTCGAGCAACGTCGACGGTCCGACGGTCACGTCGTCGTCGCTGCACGCGGTGACCGCCATCGCCGGAACGAGGACGAGCGCGGCCGTAAAGAAGAGGAACGAAGCTCGGTGACGACGCATATCCGTGCAGAGTTAGCACGGCGCATCCTTCACCAACGAAGGATTGCCGGCGGACCGCCCGCCGCACCGCCGCCGAGCCACCTCGCCGGCCAGCGCGACGACGTGCTCGGAGACGAAGGCGCGGCCGGCTCGTGCGACGCGCCGATGTCCGTGAAGAGGAGGATGACCGCGCCCGCGCCCGCGAGGAGCGCGACGACGAGCGCGACGTCGGTGCCCGTGCGCGCCGACTCGCCTTCGTCCTTGAGCCGCGCCCTCGCGGTCGGATCCTTCTCCGCCTCGTAGTCGCTCGCGAGCCCGAGCGTCCTCACCCCGAGGACCGTGGTGACGATCAGCGCGACGCCGGAGACGCCCGCGAGCGCGTAGCCCGCGATCGGCCGCATCGAGCCGCCGTCCTTGTCCGGCGGCGTCTCGCCCTCCGGCGGCGGCGCCGGTCCGGCGGGCGTCTTCGCCTCGAGCGCGATCTCGAGCTTCGCCTCGCCCTTCCCCGCGACGTCGGCCGTCTTTTCGACGGGCGTGAAGCCGTCGGCCTCGGCGGAGATCGCGTGCGAGCCCGCCTTCAGCCGCACCTCGCCCGCGCCGTCGCGGAGCGTGAGCGGGCTGCCGTCCACCGTCACCTGCGCGGTGGGCGGCGTCACCGTCACCTTCAGCGTCCCGATCTGCTTCTTCGCCTCGGCGAGCGCGTCGCGGGCGCTCGCGAGCTCCTCGGGCGGAGCGCCGGTGTCCTCCTGGAGGAAACGCGAGAGGTCGCCCTCCGCGAGCACGGGGTCGCCGGTCTTGAGGCGCGAGATGCCGAGGTTGAGGAGGATGCTCGTGTGCGGCACGAGCTCGTACGCCTCTTCGAACGACGCGCGCGCGCCGGAGTAGTCCTGCGCGCGGAGCTGCGAGACGCCCTTGCGGAACGCGGCGCGTGACCGATCGCGCGTCGCGGGGTCGACCGCGGACGCCTCCGTCGTCTTGCCCTGAGCATGTGCATTCTGCACGCATCCGAGCGCGAGGGCGATCGCTAGGCAGGTCGCGCGCAGTCTCATCCGCGAAGGGATGTTACCTCACTCAGTACCGCGGCTGGGACGTGATTCCCTGGTTGCCCTTCGGCTTGGGCGCGGGAGAGGCGGCCGGGCGCGGGCGCGGCGACGACATCGGAGGGCGCGGTCGCGACGCGCCGGCGCCGGACACGGGCGCCGGATCGGCCGGGAGCTCGAGGGAGTCGTCGGCGGAGATGACCTCCTCGGTCGGCGCCGGCGGGACGGGCTCGGGCTCGCTCGTGTCGACGACCGGCGGCGGGGCCGTCGCCACCGAGCGCGCGCGCGTCGGCGGATCGGGGCGCGAGAACGCGAACGCCAAGACGCAGACGCCGACGAGCACCGCCGCGATGGCGACCATGCCGGCGAGCTTCGCGCCCTGTCCCGGAGCGTGCGCGGACGAAGGGACCGACGGCTGCGACTCCGGTCCTTTGATGAGCGGGACCTCGGTCGGGTACTTCTCGGGCGGGAGGATCTCCGCGAAGTCGACCGGCGTCCGCGTCGCGGGGAGCAGCTCGTCGTCGCTCGACGATCCGAGCCGCATCGCGAGGCCGCCGGGGAGCGCGTCGGGCTTCGAGATCTCGGTCGGCGGGTCTTCGTCGTCGCGCGCGGAGGGCGGCGGCGGCGGACCGGAGGGCATCCGCGGCGGCGGCGGGATCGAGGGTCCCGTCAGGAAACCTTCCGAGCGCGCGATCGCGCGCCACTCGCGGAGGAGCTCGGTCGCGCTGCTCGGGCGCTCGTGCGGGCCGCGCGCGAGGCAGCGCTGGAGGAGCGCGTCGAGCGCCTCGGGGACGGGGAAGCGGCAATACGAGCGGAGCGGCGCGGGCTCCTTTTCGAGCTTGCTCGCGAGGATCGCCATCTGGCTCGGACCTTCGTGCGGGAGCCGTCCGCTCAGCATCTCGTAGACGAGGACGCCGAACGCGTAGACGTCGGCGCGCTCGTCGACCTTCGCCGCGCCGCGGATCTGCTCCGGCGCCATGTACGCGACGGTGCCGATCGACTCGCCGGTCCCGGTGAGGCGCTCGGTGTCGAGCCCGTCCATCTTGCAGACGCCGAAGTCGAGGACCATCGCGCGGACGCGGCCGGTCTTCAGCGCGAGGAAGACGTTCGAGGGCTTGAGGTCGCGATGGATGATCCCCGCCGCGTGCGCGTCGATGAGCCCGCGCAGGATCTCCTCCCCGATGCGCGCGACCTCGTTCCATTGCAGCGCGCCGACCGCGCGGATGCGGGCGGAGAGCGGCTCGCCCATGAGCCGCTCCATGACGAGGAAGGTCTCGCCGTCACCGGTGTCGCCGACCTCGTAGACCTGGGGGACGTAGTCGCTGCGGATGCGCTGCGCGGCGACGGCCTCGCGATGGAGGCGGAGCATCAACGTCTCGTCGACGAAGAGGCGGCTGACGACCTTGAGCGCGACGTGCGTGCGCGCGTCGAGGTCGGTCGCGGCAAACACCTGCCCCATGCCGCCTCGACCGATCAACGCGTCGACGCGGAGCCTGTCCTGAAGGATGTCGCCAGGTTTGACCGGCACGCTACCGGTAGGAGCGTATCAGGGCCGGGCACTCACGGCCGAGCGATCGTGCACGTGAGCGTGTTGTGGATCTCGGCTCCACCAGCCAGGAAGTCGTTGGGCCCGAACCCGAGCCCGACGCGGGAAATCGGCCCCGACGTGCGCTCGAGGTCGCTCTTCTTCAGCGCGAAGCTGTACGTGTTGCCGGCGGAATCACGGCCCTCGTAGCGCATGTAGTCCTCGACGCCGGTATTTCCGGTGTAGACGACGGTGGTGTCGCCCTTCGGGGGATCGCCGCGGCCGGCCCCCGGCTTCGGGGAGACGGAGAGGGTCCCGCGGCGACGCTGCGCCTGGTCGAGCGCGATCGTGGCGTGGAACATGCGCGCCTCGCAGGTGAGGATGCGCGCGTCGGTCGCCGCCGGCGCGGCGCTCGTCTTCTTGAGCGTGATCGCGTCGCGTCCGATCGCCTTCAGCGTGATCGCGCTCTCGGAGGAGGCCTCGATCGAGAAGATGAAGCGCTCCGAGAACCCGTCGGTGACGTCGAACGTGATCAGCGTCTCGCCCGGATCGCCCGCGAACGTGCGCCACTTTCCGCGATAAACGACGGCCTCTTCTTTCGTCGTCGGCACGGGGATCCACGGCGACCAGATCGTCGTCTCGTAGACGGTGCGCCGCGACACGTACTCAATCTCGAACGCGTTCCCGGCTTCGAGATTGAGCCGCGCGACGTACGACCCCGAGAGCGGCTTCCGCTCGATCGCGAACGTCCCCGCCGGCACCCCGACGAGCGCCGCCTCCGCCGCCTCGACCCCCTCCTCTTCTTCCGTCGTGGCCGCACACCCCGATGCAAGCGTCAGAAGAAGGAGACCCAGTGCAGCGCGGTGCGTCATGTCGCTCGATTAGCGCAACTCCCTGCGCAGGCAAGGTTCTGTATTGAAATGTAAGGAACCGCCTCGTACGACTGGCTCGAAACGAATGATGCGTTCGCGCCCTCGATCCGTCCTCGCGCGATGCATGTTGACGTCGTTCGTCTTGGTCTCCGCCTGCAGGTCGGCAGGAACTCGCTCGCCGGCGACGGGCGACGCTCGCACGGCCGTTTCCCACGAGCACGAGGAGCAGCTTCGATACGAGCTCGACGTGGAAATCGCGCCGCAGTCGCACGAGCTCCGGACCGTCGGATCGTTTCGTGGTCCGAAACCGCGGACGGGATTCTTCCTGAACGAGTCGCTCGCCATCGACGAGCTCGAGGACGCCAACGGCCCGGTCCGCTACCGGCGCAACGGCTCTCGCATCGAGCTCGAACGACCGGTAAGCGCCGCTCGCTTTCGGTACCACGGCCAGCTCGGGCGCGAGGGGAACCGGGACTTCAAGAGCCGCGCTTGGGTTCAGCCGGGCGAAGTGCGGCTCACCGAGATCACGATCTGGTACCCGGTCTTCTATGAAGGGGCGAGCGACGTGCCTTGGCCCCCAGAGCCCGGCACCGGGATCCTGTCCGTCTCGTCGACCGAGAACCTGAGCTGGTTCACGTCCGGGATCCCGATCGGAGCCAACCGGTTCGAGTTTCGGGAGCCGAGCGATCTCGTCGTCGTGGGTGTGCCGTTCGCGTCGGCGACGTATGCCGGCCGTCCAGAGCTCCGCATCGCCTCGCCCCGCCACGAGGCGTTGGCCGTGCCCGCACGATCGACGTGGGATGCGCTCGCCGGCCATCTCGGCCCAGCGCGCACCTCCCTGATCAGCATCGTCGAGTTTCCGGCGACCGGCACGACGAACGGTCTCGCCTTCCTCTCTTCGAACCTCGTCGTCTTGAGCTCCGCGACGTGCAACTACGTCGTCGAGAGGACTCCCCGCGCGCTCCGGGTCGTCGCACACGAGATGGCGCACCGATGGTTCGGCGGAGACCTCCGGCCTGTAGGACCGGGCACCCGGTGGCTCGTGGAGAGCTTCGCGGAGCACTACGCGTGGGTCGTGGTTCGCGAGCAGCTCGGCGACGAGCAGCTCCAGAAAATCGTCGAAGAGACCACGAAGCAAGCAGGCGAGGTTCCGACGAGCATCCTTGCGCTCGGCTGGGAGGACGAACGGGTCTACTCGGCGGGCACCCTCGGTGTGCGGGCGCTCGCCGAACGGGTGGGGCAGCAGCGTCTCGATGACGTGATCCGTCGCATGCACGTCGACCGCGTGCCATGGTCCGTGGCGACCCTCTTCGAGGAGCTTCGAAGATCCGGAGCCGATGTCCGGCAGCTCAGCTCCTTCCAGCGCGACTGGGGGCTGGAGTGAAACCGAGCTCCACGCTCAGCCGACCGCGTGGTCGCGGAGCTCGCGTTTCAGGACCTTCCCCGTAGGGTTGCGGGGGAGGGCGTCGAGGAAGACGAAGTCGCGGGGGACCTTCGGGCCGGAGAGGCGCTCGCGCGCGAAGGTCTTGAGGGTGGGCTCGTCGAGCGTCATTCCGAGCTTGGGGACGACGAAGGCGCGGACTCGCTCGCCCCACTCGCGATCGGGGACCCCGACGACCGCGACCTCCCCCACCGCCGGGTGCTGCTCGAGCACGCCCTCCACCTCGGCGGGGTACACGTTCACGCCGCCGGAGATGACCATGTCGCGCTTGCGGCCTTCGATGAAGAAGCGGCCGTCGCGATCGCGGCGCGCGAGGTCGCCGACGCTGAAGTAGCCGTCGACCATGCTGTCGCTCGTGGCCTTCGCGTCCTTGTGATAGCCGGCGACGAGGACCTGGTTCTTCACGTAGAGCTCCCCCACCTCTCCCGGCGCGACGTCGCGCTTGTCGTCGTCGAGGAGACGGATGTCGTTGCCCGGCACCGCCTTGCCGATCGTGCCCGGCGCCGCGCGGAGGTCCTCCGGCTTCGCGAGCGTCACCATCCCCGTCTCGGTCGAGCCGTAGAGGTTGAAGACCACGTCGCCGTACGCGTCCATGAAGTCGTTCGCGAGCGGGCCCGGCAGCGCCGCGCCGGTGGTGAACACGGCGCGGAGGGAGCGCGCGTCGTAGCGCGCCCGCGTCTCGGCCGGGAGCTCGAGGATGCGATGGAGCATCGTCGGGACCATCGCCGTCGACGTCACCTCGTGCTGCTCGACGAGCGAGAGGAACGCCTCCGGCTTGAACTCGTCCATCAGCACGACCGTGTTCCCGAGCACGTGCGCGAACGTCATGAAGCCGAACGCGGTCGAGTGATAGAGCGGGCACGTCACGAGGTGCACGTCGTCGATGCGCATCGGCGTCTCGTTGATGAACCGCATCGCGGCCGGCATCGTGTCCTTCGGGAACTTGCGCACCGCGCCCTTCGGCTTGCCGGTCGTGCCCGACGTGTAGATCACGATCGCGGCGTCCTCCCCCGCCGCCTCCTCCTTCGCCGCGCGCGGGTCGCTCTCGAGCAGCGCGTCGAGCGTGTCGCCCGCGACGAACACGTTCGCGAGGAAGTCGGACGAGAGGTGCGGCCGCGCCTCCTCGAGGACCGGGAGGAGCTCCTCGTCGAGCGCGATGCCGCGCGCGCCGGAGTGGTTCGCGAGGTACACGAGCTCCGACGCGGTCGAGCGCCACGAGATCGCGACCGACGCCGCGCCGAGCCGCGTCGCCGCCGCGCCGAGCTCGAGGTGCTCGGGGCGGTTTTTCATCATCAGGATGACGCTCTGGTTGCGACCGAACCCGCGCTGGGCGAGGCCCGCCGCGAAGCGATCGATCCGCCGATCGAGCTCCGCGAAGGTGGAGGTGCGGCCGCGCCAGATCAGCGCGGGTTTGTTCGGCGAGTTCGCGGCGTGGACGCGGTAGATCTTCGACGGGTTCTGCGAGCCGCTCGCCATCACCTTCACGAGCTCGGCGAGCCCGGGCTGCGTCATCGACCAGAGCATCCCCGTCGAGCGCGAGAACTCGGCCGCGACGCGGAGGCGGGTGGGCACGTCCCGGAGCTGGTCGACGACGCCGCGAGCGCGAGCGGACAACTCGTTCCACATCCCCACGAACCTATCAGCTATTCTCCGATCGGATGACGGACACGAGCGAGCAGCCGGAGGCGCGCGAAGACGACCGCGCCGCGGTCACGCTGAAGGTCGACTACAAACGGCTGAACACGTTCTTCGCCGACTACACGAAGAACATCTCGAAGGGCGGGACGTTCATCCGGACGGCGCAGCCGCTCGAGCTCGGCACCGAGTTCCGCTTCGAGCTCACGGTGCCGTCCGCCGACACGACCGAAGACGGCGCGCCGAGCGGCGAGATCCGCCTCCAGCTCACGGGCGTCGTGAAGTGGATCGTCTCCGAGGCGGAGGCGACGGTGACGAAGCCCGCGGGGATGGGGATCCAGTTCGTCTTCGCGGACGCGGCCGAGCGCGAGAAGGTCCAGACGATCGTGACCGACCTCATGAAGGCGT
This sequence comes from Labilithrix sp., assembly GCA_019637155.1. Taxonomy (NCBI): domain Bacteria; kingdom Pseudomonadati; phylum Myxococcota; order Polyangiales; family Labilitrichaceae; genus Labilithrix; species Labilithrix sp. The sequence goes on from JAHBWE010000020.1 coordinate 48,686, forward strand.
CCCTCGGCGAGCACCTCGCGAGGAAGCTCTTGAACGGCGCCTGATCTGCCCTACGTTGGGCTCATGACGATGCGCTCGCTCCCGATCGCCGGCCGCGCCGCGCCGCGACCGATCGATCCTTCGCTCGACCTCGAGGACGAGATCGCGAAGCTCAAGAAGGAGAAGAACGCGGTCATCCTCGCGCACTACTACCAGGACAGCGACATCCAGGACGTCGCCGACTTCATCGGCGACTCGCTCCAGCTCGCGCAGGCCGCGGCGAAGACGCAGGCCGACGTCATCTGCTTCGCCGGGGTCCACTTCATGGCGGAGACGGCGAAGATCCTGAACCCCGACAAGATCGTCGTCGTCCCCGACATGGAAGCGGGCTGCTCGCTCGCGTCGGGCGCGCCGGCGGCGAAGGTGGCGGCGTGGAAGGCGCGGTTCCCCGGCGCCGTGCTCGCGAGCTACATCAACTGCTCCGCCGAGGTGAAGGCGCTCTCCGACTACATCGTGACGTCGTCGAACGCCGAGAAGATCGTCTCGAAGATCCCGGAGGGCAAGCCGATCCTCTTCGCGCCGGACAAGAACCTCGGCGGCTGGATCAACAAGAAGCTCGGCAAGCGGATGGAGCTGTGGCCGGGCACCTGCATCGTCCACGACACGTTCAGCGAGCGGAAGATCATCGCGCTCGAGGCGCGCCACCCGAACGCGCTCCTCCTCGCCCACCCCGAGTGCGACGACGTGATCCTCAAGATGGCCGACTACATCGGCTCGACGACGGGCATCCTCAACTACGCGACGAAGAGCGACGCGAAGTCGTTCATCGTCGCGACCGAGCCGGGCATCCTCCACCAGATGCAGAAGGCGGCGCCGGACAAGGAGTTCATCCCCGCCCCGCCCGAGGCGAGCTGCGCGTGCAACGAGTGCCCGCACATGAAGAAGAACACGCTCGAGAAGGTCTACCTCGCGCTGCGCGACCTCGAGCCCCGCCTCGAGATGGACCCCGCGCTGATGAAGGCCGCGCTCGTGCCGCTGAACCGCATGCTCGAGCTGAGCGCTTGAGCGGCGCCCTCCCTAATTCTTGAACGCGGGGCCGAGCTGGGACTGGCACGCGGCGCGGAAGGCGCTGAGCGGCGGCTTCGGATCGGGCGCTTCGAGGCGCGCGGCGACGAGGCAGCCGGCGAAGCCGTAGACGTAGGGGACGAGGATGGGCGAGTACTGCTCGTCGCCGCGGTCGCAGAAGCCGAGGCGATGGGTGTGCTCGTGGATCCAGTGCGCGGCGACCTCGTAGTTCTTCGCCTGGTCGAACCAGAACTCGCTCGTCTTCGTGATGCCGGTCGGCGACGGATCGGTGAAGCCCGGCGTCGTCGTCGAGCCGAGCTTCACGTTGAGCGTCATCGTCCCGGTCCCGTTGCCGGCGCAGTCGGTCGGGGACGCGCGGAAGAGGCGGTAGACCTCCTCGTTCGTCATCGCCGCGTTGTCGCAACGCGACTCGCGGTAGCCGATGAGCCCGCTCCGCGCGGGGAACGGATCCGGGCGCGAGCACTCGTCGATCGTGCGCTCGCTCCCGATCTGACCGATCGCGTGGTCCTGATCGAAGTGCGTCACGAGGCACTCGAACTCCGCCGACCTCACGACGTCGGCGACCTGCGCGCGGATCCGCTCGCCGCGCCCCTTCTGCGCCTCGTTGCCGTCGAGGTGCAGCGCCACGTTCGGCGGCGCGGCCGTACGCTCCGCGACCGCCGGCGCAGTCGGACACCGCGACGGCGCCGAGCCACATCCGACGAGCACGATCACGGCAACAGGCCCCAACGCGCAAACGGTCTTCACCCATCCCGTTATAGCCAGTCTTCATCCCGGTTCGTTGGCCCCGTCACGACGCGCGACTGGGGCCCCGGGACGCGGCCGCCACAGCGGGCGCGAAGCGCCCCGAGCGCGCAGCGCGAGGGCCGTGTCCCGGGGTGGGGGTGTCGGGGGCGAAGCCCCTGACGATGAACGACTCGTCTGCGGAGATGGCGGCGCGGAGAACGGTGCTGGACGGTTCGTGACAACTGATTTGACCGATTCTGCGGCGGGGTGCAGACGTTCGGATCCCGAATGGTTCGTCGTGTCACGCTGCTGACGTGGGTCGCAGCGGCCTCGCTCCTCGCCTTCCCCGTCCGTGCGCAGGACGCAGGGGCGGAGACCAACGTCTGCAAGCCGATCGAGCGGCAGCTCGAGGCGGCGCGGCGCGCGGCGACGGACGCGCGATCCGAGAAGGAGAGCGCGGAGCACGAGGCGGCGGAGTGCAAGGAGGAGCTCGAGAGCACGTCGGCGCGGCTGCAGCAGAGCGTCGACGCGACGAAGGTCTGCGCGAAAGAGCGCGCCCACACCTGCTCCGCGACGTCCGCCTTCGTCGACGAGCTCACGCGCGGGAAGTCGCGCGGCGGGGTCGAGACCGGCTGCATCCCCTCGGAGCTGCAGACGCGCCTCGACGGCGTCGTCGCGGGATGGACCGGGACCACGACCTGGATCGGCCAGCTCGCCGCGTACCAGAGCGGCGAGAGCGACACGTTCCCGCGTCCTCGGCCCGGCGGCGAGCGCTCGCTCCTCCGCCTCGCCGCCAACGGGCAGCGCACGTTCCAGCGCCGTCTCCTCGTCCACGCGCTGGAGCTCATCGCGCCGATCGAGTGGCGGCGCATCCGCGGAGGCGGGGCGACCGCGATCGACGCGTGGTTCGCCGCGGCCGAGCCGCTCGACGCGACGATCGTCGCGGAGGCGCAGCAGCCGCCGGCCGCGCCGTCCGGGCTCGCCGGTCCGCCGCTGACCGCCGCGCTCCACCTCGTCGGCGCGTTCCAGGTCGCGGCCGAGTGCAACCTCGTGCCGCTCGAGGGCGAGTGCCGCCGCGCGCGGCAGCTCCAGCAGCTCCTCGAGTCGACCGGTCCGCTCGTCGTTCGCCGGCGCGTGCAGGAGATCTGGGCGACCGAGTGCGGCTCGATCTCCGCCGACACGGTCGGCGCGTGGATCGAGGACTTCCCGACCGCCCACGTCAGCGCGGGCTCGAACCCGTGGACCGAGATCGCGGAGGACGCGCACGCGAAGCTGTTCGCCTGCTACCTCGACGACGCCACCGCAGAGGCGCCGTACGACGGATGGCTCTCCGCCAAGCTCCCCATCGCGACGCAGCTCACCGCGGCGAAGCTCCAGCGCGTCGACGCGATCGTGAAGCAGTGGGACGACGCCTCGCGCGCGTCGTCGTGCGCGCGCGCGGTGCGCGTGATGCAGACGATGGACATGCCGTCGCGCTGCGAGCTGCCGAGCGCCAACTTCAAGAGCGCGGTCGAAGCCTGGGTCGCGAGCGGCGCGAAGCAGGACGACTCCAGCGCTTCGCTCGTCGTCTGCGCGCAGTTCGCGCGCCTCCTCTGGGAGGGGAAGGCCGCGTCGATCGACGGCTCGTTCACTCACCCGCCCTCGATCGGCGAGATGGTCGCGACCGATCCCGACGTCCCGCCGACCGCGATGGCGCGCCTCCGCACGCACTGCGAGGAGCGCCGCGGCGCGCCGGCGACGTTCGCGAACGACCTCGGCGTCCTCGCCACGCTCGCGCGCGGCTTCGGCGAAGGCCCCGATCGTCCGCCGTTCCGCGTCGACGCGGCGAGCGGGAAGCCGGTCGAGCTCGTGCGCTTCGAAGCGGCGCAGGGCACCGGCAAGTGGCTCCAGCACGTCGCGCGCGGCGTGACGGCGTGCACGCTCGTCGGGCTCGAGAAGGATCGCTGCAACGTCTGCGCGTCGGCCGGCCCCGGCTCGACCTACGACTGCGCGCTCGTCGCGCGGCTCGAGGAGTCGTGGGCCGAGCGCTCGTCGCGTGCCCTCGGAGCGGCGGGCGTCCTCCTCCTCGCGTTCGCCTCGGCGACGTGGCTCCGCCGCATCCGCCGCGCGCGCGCGACCTACGGCGCGTGGGCGCGCGACACGACGACGTTCTTCGAGGGGATCGGCCTTCGCTGCCGGCCCGATCCGTGGCGCGTGCTCCTGCCCTCGCGCTACGACACGCTCCACGTCACGCTCCCCTCCGATCCGGCGTGGGAGCGCTGGGGCACCGCCGCCGCGCTCGTCCGCGTGCCGCCCGGCCGGCGCGTCCTCGAGCGCGACGTGAACCACGGCGCCTTCGTCGCGCGTCGCTTCGGCGCGTCGGTCGTCCTCCTCGAGCACGACGACGAGGCGTCGTCCGACCTCTCCGCGATCCGCGCGATGCTGGAGTGGGCGGCGAAGGGCGGGAGCCGCGCCGTGCAGATCCTCCCCATCGGCGGCGCGCGCGTGCGCTGGTCGAAGAGCGCGCACGACGTCCTCGATCTCGTCGAGGAGTCCTCCCTCCGCGGGAACCCGTTCGACCTGCGCGGCCGCATCGCGACGTCGACGCACTTCTTCAACCGCGAGCGCCTCGTCTCCGGCCTCCTCGCCGCGGCGCAGGCGGGGCACTGGGTCGTCGTCACCGGCCTCCGCCGCTTCGGGAAATCGTCGCTCACGCTCGAGGTCGCGCGCCGCCTCACCGGACCTTCCGCGTACGTCGACGTCGCGGGGTTCGACCACGAGATCGGGCATCGAACGGATCCCGGCGCGGCCGTCGACGCGATCCTGCGCTTCGTGTGCATGCGCCTCGTCGAGTCCGCGCGCGCGCGCTGGACCGCGGCGGTGATGCCGGAGCCTCCCGGCGAAGGCGCGTCGCTCGACGCGGCCGCGCTCACGAAGTGGTTCCGCGAGCTCGCGCGCGCGTGCCAGAAGGCGGCCGGTCGCACGCCGCCGATCCTCGTCATCCTCGACGAGATCGAGCAAGCCCTCGCGGTGGGACCCGAGAAGCTCGCGCACGCGCTCGACGTCCTCGCGATCGTGCTCGGCCGCCTCAAGAGCGCGGTCGGCGACTCCGCGGCGCTCGACGGCGGCGCGCCGATCGGCGTCTTCCTCTCGAGCGCGCTCCACCCGCTCCTCTGGGCGCCGCTCCGCACCCTCGCGCATCAGTCGATCATGGGCAGCTTCCAGCGCGTGTGCGTGCCGTGCCTCGGGAGCGACGCCGCGACGACGATGATGCGCAGCCTCGGCGCGCGGCAGGGGATCCGCTTCACCGACGCCGCCCTCGCGCGGATGGTCGAAGAGTCGCAAGGCGTCCCGCTGCTCCTGCGCCGCCTCGGCTCGTCGGTGCTCGAGCTGTACGACGCGGAGCGCGCGCGGCAAGGGAGCCTCGGCGCGGTCGAGGTCGGCGTCGAAGGCACGACCGAGGCCGTCCTTCGTGAAGAGCGCGAGGGCTCGCCGCTCCGGGTGTGGGTCGAGAGCGAGATCGCGCCGCGCAACGCGGTGCCGGGCGCGTTGCTCCATCACCTCGCGCAGTCCGAGTCGGTGTCCGTCGACCGCCTCTCTACGCTCGCGACGAAGATGGTCGCCGACGACTTCGTGCAGACCGGCATCGACAAGACGCTCGCGCCGTACGAGCTCGCGCGGCGCGCGGAAGAAGCGGCGCACGTCATCGTGCAGCTGCTCCACGAGAGCGGGCTCCTCGTCCCGCACGGCGACCTCACCGCGCCGGACGGCTACTCGCTGCCGGAGGGCGCGATCCGCCGCGTGCTCCGCCAGCAAGACGCGGTCAGCGAGTCCCCCAGCGCTCGTCCCGCACCGTGAGGAGCGCCCACGGCAGGATCCACTGCAGCAAGAGGACGCTGTAGATCGCGTAGAGCACGCCGTAGAGGAAGCGCGCGCTCCGCTCGATGCGGAGGTAGTAGAGCGCGGTGAACGTCGCGCCGACGAGGAGCGCGATCGTGGAGTGCACGAGCACGTTCAGCTGCGCGTCGAAGACGGTCGGGAGGCTGACGAGGGCATAGAAGAAGAGGAAGAGGCGCAAGTTGCTGACGAGGAACGTGACGACGGGGAGCACGCGGTTCTTGGCGCGGTACCTCGTCAGCATGAACTTCGCGAAGCTGAACCCCTCGACGAGGTAGCTCCGGTCCCAGCGCACGAACATGCGCGACATCTGCCCGTACGTGACCGGCGCGAGCGTGTGCACGACGGCGGTGCGCTGGTAGACGGTGTCGTAACCCTGGCGGAGGACGATGTTCGTGAGCGCCTGGTCCTCGCCGTGGTTGACCGGTCGGCCGAGGAACTTCTGGTCCGCCCACTCGTCGAGGAACGGGAGCACGACCTCGCGGCGGAAGGCGGAGAGCGCGCCAGGGCAGCACGCGACGCAGCGGTAGGTGGACTGCGCCGCGCGACCGAAGTCGAACGCGAGCGCGTACTGCACCTCGAGCATGCGGCTGATGGTGGTGTCGCGGTTCAAGACCGACACGCGCCCCGCGACCGCGCCGACGTCGGGGTCGGCGAGGAACGGCGCGACCATCTCGTCGATCGTGCTCGGGTCGATCTCGCTGTCGGAGTCGATCGTGACGAGGATCTGCCCCGTCGCCGCGCGAAAACCCGCGACGAGCGCCTCGCGCTTGCCGCGGTTGCCGGTGAAGCGAACGAGCTTGATGATGCCGGCGTGCTCACGCCGGAGCCGCTGCATGTGGAAGAACGTGTCGTCGCGCGAGCCGTCGTCGACGACGATGATCTCGAGCAGGTCCTTCGGGTACGCGCACGTCGCGACGGAGCGGATGCTGCGCTCGACCATCGGCCCCTCGTTGAACGCGGGGATGACGACGCTGACGCGCGGACGCGGCTTGCCTTCGGGCGCGGTGAACGGCCGGTACCGGAGCCACAGCACGCTGAGGAGCGCGGTGTAGAGCGACTGCACCACGACGACGACGCCGACCGGATGCGAGAGCACGCCGAGGAGCGCGTCGCGGATCTCGTGCGCGTGCGTGGCGTGGCGCGGGACGAAGAGCATCCAGCCGATGCTCACGAGCGCGCCGACGAGCGGGAGGAGGCCCAGCGAGGCCACCAGTGTCTTTCGCACCATCCGGCCCACGCCCGTCGGAGCATAACCTAGTTCGCGCATGGATCTCCTTCGGCGTGCAGCAGCGCCGAGAGGCACGCCGTGACGGGCACGAGGCTCGGGGTCACGGTCTCGCGATCGCCGCGCGTGTTGAGGAACACCGAGTCCTCGTAGGGCCGCGCACGTGCGCCGCTGCGATCGAATGCGACGAGCTGGCTCACGCCGTTGATTCCGGCGATGTACGCGTCTTTGGCCTCGCGGAACCACGGGCTCGTCACCTGCCCGCCGAGCGTGTGCCAGCGCGCTGCGGCAGGGAGGCTCTTCACGTGCGGCTCGGAGGCGAGGAGCGCGAGGACGAGCGAGGGGATGTCGTTCTGGGAGAGCGGCCCCGCGTCGAGCGCGCGCTGCGCCCTCGTGAGCGCGGCCTCGAGCGCGGCGCGATCGCGGACACGCTCGCGCAGCGCGGCGGGGAGGACGATGGCGAAGGGGATGCGCGCCTTCGCGTCGTCCGACTCGGAGCCCTCCGCCGGTCCCCACACGTACCCCTCGCCGGTGGAGTGATCGGCGGCGAGGACGACGATCGATCGCGCGGTGAGCTCCAGCGCGTCGAGCTTCGCGAAGAAGCGTTCGACGGCGGCGTCGGTGTACGAATACGTCAAGAGGCGGGGGCGATCGTCGCGGCCGGCGCGGTTGGGCGTGCTCGCGAGCGCGCGATCGACGCGAAGGGCGACGTCGGCAGGGAGGTCCTCCGGCGCCGCGAACGGCGAGTGGTTCGAGAGCGTGGTGAGCATCACGTAGCGCGGAGCCTCGCCGCTCTCCTTCACGCGCTTCGCGACGCGCGCGGTCGTCTCGTCGACGAGCGCGTGATCGGTCACCGCGTCCCAGGCGCCCTTCGGCGCGTCGGCGGGGAGGTCGGCCTGCGTGATCTGCTCGCGGACGCCGTGCTCCGCGAAGAAGGCGCTCATCCCGTCGAAGGTCGGATCGGAGCCGTAGTAGAAGCTCCCCGCGAAGCCGGCGTCGGCGAGGACGTCGGCGAGGCAGCGCACGCGGATCGGCGGCAGATCGCGGATGAGGCTCAGGTTGTACGGGAGCGTGCCGAGGCCGCACGCGAGCGCGCCGAGGCCCTGCGCGGTGCGGACGCCGGCCTGGTACGTCGCGCGGCTCGCGAGGACGCCCTCGGCGCCGCGCTTCGCGTAGAGGTCGTCGACGAACGGCGCGACGTCGTGCGCGGCGTGCGGGTTGAGCGCGCGGAGATCGTCGCCGCGGAAGCTCTCGAGCGTGAGCTGCCAGACGATCGGCGCGGAGCTTTCGCTCTCTCCTTCTCTCTCGCTCTCGCGCGCGAAGAGCCGGGCGGAGACCTCCTCGAACGCGCGGACGAGCTCCTCGCCGCGCGCGTCCGCGATCGGCCGCTCGCGCGCGCGATCGAGCGGGCGCTCGTGGGGATGGTGCCGGCAGGTGTCGTGCTTCGAGGTCGCGGTCGCGGGAGGCCAGCCGAGGAGCGCGGCGCCGATCGGCTCGAGCTTCGGCGCGAGCCTCGCGTCGCGCACGAGGTCGCGCGGCGTCGCGCGCTTTCCGTAGAGGAAGAGGTCGGCGACGCTGTCGGTCATCGCGCGGAACGGATCGCCTACCGTGGTCCCCTTCGCGGTGACGGCGGCGAAGAGGCGGAGCACGAGCGCGGCGGCGAAGAGCGAGAGCAGGAGCCCGGTCCGCCACTCGCGCCAGGCGAGGGCGTCGCCCGCGCTGCGGCGGCGGAGGTGGCGCGCGAGGAGCGCGAGCCCGAGCGCGCCGAAGAAGAGCGCGGGGATCCAGTAGACGTCGTAGCGGAGGTAGCCGAGCGTGGAGCGGAGGAACACCACGCTCGTCCCCTGCGCCGAGAGGTCGAACACGGTGGGGTACGCGCCGCGCTCGTGCTTGAACTCCTGCGCCGCGATCCCGAGGACCCAGAGCGCGACGCCGAGCGGGACCGCGGCGAGCATGCCGCCCGCTCGTTGCCAGCGCCGCCCGCGGACGCGCGCGACGAGGGACGGCGCGGCGGCGGCGACGACGAACACGAACGGCGCGACGACGAGCGCGACCGCGGCGAGGTCGCGGAGGATGCCGCCGAGCAGCCACGCGATCTGCGCGCCGAGGCCGTCGGCGATGCGATACGCGCCGGCCGCGCGCGCGGGCGCGAGCGCGAGCGTGAGGTACAGGAGCGTCGCGCCGCCGCACGCGAGCCCGCTTCGGAGCGCGGGGTCGCGCAGCGAAGGCGGGAAGCGAGGGAGCGCCACGAAGCAACACCTCTACTCGCGGCGCGCCTCGCGTCGAGCGAGATCGGACGAGTCACACGTCCGTCATGACCGACGTCGTGACGTAGTCCGCGGCGAAGATGGCGACGATGCTCGCGACGACGGCCTTCGCGGTCGCCTCGCCGACGCCGCGCGCGCCGCCGGAGGCGAAGAAGCCCTTCTTGCAGCAGATCGTGCTGACGATGAGGCCGAAGAGGGCGCTCTTCACGAGCAGCATCCGGATGTCCTCCCATTTGATGAACTGCTCGATGCGCGCGAAGAAGGTGCCGGGGTCGATGCCCTGCCACACGACGCCGACGAGGTACGCGCCGAACATGCCGGCGATGCCGAAGCCGAGCGCGAGGAGCGGCAGCGTGATGAAGGTGGCGAGGATGCGGGGGACGACGAGGTACTGGATCGGGCTGACGCCCATCGTGGTGATCGCGTCGATCTGCTCGGTGACGCGCATGTTGCCGAGCTCGCTCGCCATCGTGCTCCCCGCGCGCGCGGTGACGACGACGGCGGCGAGGACGGGCGCGAGCTCGCGCGCGAGGGCGAGCGCGACGACGCCGCCGACCATGCCCTCGGCGGAGAACTGGCGGAACCCGATGATGGAGCTGAGCGTGAAGGCCATGCCGGTGAACATGCCGACGAGGCCGGCGATGAAGAGCGATCCGGCGCCGATGAACTCGATCGCGTTGAGGAGCTGCGCGACGCGGAGCGGCGGCCGCAGGAGCCACCCGACCGACTTCGCGAAGAGGAGGATCGTCGCGCCGAAGTCGTCGAGCAGATCGAGCGCGGGGTCGAAGATCAGATCGATGAACGCGATGAAGCGATTCGGCTTCGGAGCATCGATCGACTCGGTCTCGGCCACGGCGGCGGGACTATACCCCTCGCCGCCTCACGCACGCGCATGAAAGCGTGCGAAGCACTCGCTCGGCTCGCCCCGTGCTATCTCTCGAGAATGTCGAACACGCTGCGCGCCCGAGTGAGGGGAGGCCGGCTCGTGCTCGATGAGCCGAGCTCGCTCCCAGAGGGCACCGAGGTCGAGCTCATCCCTGCAGACGACTTCGACGATCTCGATCCCGCCGAGCGCGCTCGCCTCCATGGCTCTCTCGCCGAGTCGATCCGAAAGCACGTGCCCGGCACAGGCGTTCCGGCGGACGAGGTCCTCGCGAGGATTCGAGCGAGGCATTGAGCTTTCGGATCGAGCTCACCGAGGAGGAGCTCGCCGACGAAGACCCAAGTTTGGGACGAGGTCGAGGGCAAGCCTGTGCGCAAGGTCGTCACCGCGCTATGGCACGGCACGCGAGGGAGCGGGCCGCCACTTCCGTAGATCCAATCGAGAGAGTGGCGGACCTGACATCGAGGCGGCGGGGGGTGGGGGCCACGCGGTGAGGGGCGGGCGGGGCACGGGGTTGCGGCGGGACCTCGCCCACGAGAGGACGGTGGCAGCGCCGCACGGAACGACCTTTCCGGTCAGAAGGCGCCGGTGCAACGTCCTGAATAAAGAAGATTAGGGCTCGCGGTAGAAGCGGGGGACGCGGCGGGAGATGGAGGTCAGGACCTCCCAGGCGATCGTGCCGGCGTGGGTGGCGAGCTCCTCTGCCGTGATCGCGTCTTTGCCGTGGGGGCCCTCTTGCGCGCCGAGGACGACGACCTCGTCGCGGAGGGAGACGTCCGGGATGTCGGTGACGTCGATCATCGACATGTCCATCGAGACCGCGCCGACGATGGGGGCGCGCTTGCCGCGGACGAGCACGTCGCCGCGGTTCGAGAGCTGGCGCGAGAGGCCGTCGGCGTAGCCCATCGGGAGCGTCGCGATGCGGGTCGGGCGCTTCGCGCGGAAGAGCGCGCCGTAGCCGACCGGCTCGCCGACCGCGACCGCGCGGAGGTCGACGACCTCGGAGCGAACGCGCATCGCGGCGCGGAGATCGGGGAGGTCCCGCGCGAGCGGGGAGACGCCGAACACCGCGACGCCGGGGCGGACCGCGTCGAAGAGCGCCGTGCAAGACGCGCTCGGAGCACCGTGCTCCGTGCAAGACGCGCTCGGAGCTCCGAGCGCCGGGCCGCCGAGGATCGCGGCGCTGTTCGCGGCGTGGCGGATGCTCGGCGCGATGCCGGCGCGGGCGAGGCGGCGCGTCGCCTCCTCGAAGAGCGCGACCTGCGCCGCGGTCGCGGCGGGCTCGTCGGCGCACGCGAGATGCGTCATTAGCGCGGAAATGCGAATTTCTGGGAAATTGGCGGCGGTGGCCGCGAACGCCTCGAGCTCGGGCATGCGGACGCCGAGGCGCGCCATGCCGGTGTCGATCTTGAGGTGCGCGTCGACGGGGCGGCCGGTCTGGCGCGCCGCGCGGGCGAGGCCCTCGAGGTGGGAGCGATCGTAGACGACCGGCACGACGTCGCGCGCGAGGAGCTCGTCGTACGCGCCGCCGTAGTAGCCGCCCATCACGAGGATGGGCGCGCGGACGCCCGCGTCGCGGAGCTCGACCGCCTCCTCCAGGAGCGCGACGCAGAAGCCCTCCGCGCCGGCGCGCTCGAGGGTGCGCGCGACCGCGGGCGCGCCGTGGCCGTAGCCGTCGGCCTTGAGGACGGGCCACACCTTCGCGCGGCCGGCGTGCCGCGACACCACGCGGAGGTTGTGGCGGAGCGCGGCGAGGTTCACCTCCGCGCGGGTCGGGCGCACCGCGTCGGCGGGGGCGGCGCGGCGCGGCTTGAGGACCCGCACGCTGTCGGGCGCGTCCGTGCGGCGGCGGCTCGGCAGGGCCGGGCTCGATTCGCGATCCTCGATGTTCTTCGCGCTTGCGTCCATGTTCTCGAAGCGAACGCTCGGGGGCCGCCGCGTCTTCGCGACGGAAAGCGTCCAACGTCATCACGAATGTCACGGCCGGCGTCAAGAGACAAAGATTTCGGCATCTTTCACTCCTCGACGGCCCCCATTCGGACGGGCCTACGCTACGGCGCCGCGGCGGCGAGCGAGGTGCTCTTCCGCTCCGCCGTCTCCGCCTCCTCGACCGCGAACTGGAAGCGGTAGAGCTTCGCGTAGATGCCGTCCTTCGTGAGGAGCTCGTCGTGGGAGCCTGACTCGACGATGCGGCCTTTGTGGAAGACGACGATGCGGTCGACGGCGCGGATGGTGGAGAGGCGATGCGCGATGACGAGCGACGTCCGGCCCTCGACGACCGCCTCGAGCGCGGCCTGGAGGCGGTGCTCGGTCTCGGAGTCGATGCTCGCCGTCGCCTCGTCGAGGATGAGGAGCGGGGCGTCGCGGTAGAGCGCGCGCGCGAACGCGAGGAGCTGGCGCTCGCCCGCGCTGAAGTTCGCGCCGCGCTCGTCGACCTTCGCCTCGAGGCCGCCGGGGCGCTTCGCGAAGAGGTCGTAGGCGCCGATGCGCGAGAGCGCGGCCTCCACCTTCGCGAGGTCCGGCGTCGCGTCGCTCATCGCGACGTTGGAGGCGACCGTGCCGGAGAAGAGGAACACGTCCTGCGGGACGACGGAGAACTGCTCGCGGAGGTCGCGGCGGTCGTAGGCGTGGACGTCCTTGCCGAGGACGCGCACCGTGCCGGACTCGTGATCGTAGAGGCGGAGGAGCAGGCTCGTGACCGTCGTCTTCCCTGCCCCCGTCGCGCCGACGAGCGCGATCTTCTCGCCGCGCTTCACGTGGAGGTCGATGTCCTTGAGGACCGGGACGCCGGGCTTGTACGCGAACGTCACGCCCTCGATCGCGATCGCCTCGTCGGGGGCGCCGTGCTTCGCGACGTCGGACGACGTGGGGTCCGGCGGCGCCTCGAGCGCGTCCTCGTCGAGGAGCTTGAAGATGCGCTCCGCGCCGCTCATCGCCGACTGGAGCAGCGTGTAGCGCTGCGCGAGCATGCTCACCGGCTCGAAGAACTGCTTGATGTACTGCGTGAACGTGACGACGAGCGGGAAGGTGATCGTCGCGTCCTCGACCCGCTCGAGGCCCGCCCACCAGAGCACGCTCGCGATGCAGACCGTGCCGACCATCTCGATCGCGGCGTCCATCACCGCCTCGTAGAAGATGCTCTGCTTGTTCGCGTCGCGGTACTCGACGTTGATGTCGTCGAACTCCGCCGCCATCGTCGCCTCGCGCGCGTAGGCCTGGACGACCGGCATCCCGGAGACCTGCTCGTTCAGGAACGCGTTGAGGCGCGCCGTCTTCACGCGGATGTCGCGGAAGGCCTGCCGCGCGCGCTTGCGCACGTAGACGACGATGACGCCGACGACGGGCAGCGCCGCGAACGCGATGAGCGACATCCGCACGTCGAGGATCAGCATCATCACGACGATGCCGGCGAGCGCGACGAGGTCACCGAGCGCGTTCAGCGCGCCCGACGCGAAGAGCTCGCCCACCGCGTCGACGTCGTTCGTCGCGCGCGTGACGAGGCGGCCGACCGGCGTTTTGTCGTAGTAGCGGAGCTCGAGGCGCTGGAAATGCTCGAAGATGCGGACGCGGAGGCCCGCCATCGAGCGCGCCCCCGCGATCTGCATCGTGTACATCTGCACGAACGAGACGAGCTGCGTGCCGATGACGAGCACGGAGAGGATGACGCCGTACTTCAGGATCTCGTCCGACGCGGAGGCCTGCGCGCCGGCCATGATCTTGCCGAGCATGAGCGGGCGGACGAGGCCGAGGCCCGCCGTCACGACGACGAGGCCGACCGAGACGAAGAGGTAAAGCGCGTGCGGCCGCATGAACGGCCAGAGGCGGCGGAGGAGCTTCGCGTCGTAGGCGCTCCCGAGCTGCACCTCCTCGTGGAAGTCGCGGACCGTCTTCTTCTGCGCGGGCGCCTTCTGGGCCTGTGCGGTCATGCCGGCACCGCCTCGGCTTCGAGCTTCGCGAGGTCGTCGAGCTCGCTCTTCGCCGATTGCTCCTTCGCGAACGCGGCGTAGAGCTTGCCGTTCTGGACGAGCTCGTCGTGGGTGCCGTGCTCGATGACCTTGCCTTCGTCGAGCACGAGGATGTCGTCGCAGCGCGAGGCGGCCGCGACGCGGTGCGTGACGAGGATGACCGTGCGCTGCGCGGCCTGCCGCTCGATCGCCTCGAGGATCGCCGCCTCCGTCTTCGCGTCGACCGCGGAGAGCGGATCGTCGAGGACGAGCACCTTCGGCTCGCGCACGAGCGCACGCGCGAGCGCGATGCGCTGCTTCTGCCCGCCGGAGAGCTGCACGCCTCTTTCGCCGACGACGGTGTCGAACTGCTCCGGCAGGCCGAGCGCCTCCTCCAGCACCTGCGCCTCGCGCGCGGCGTCGCGGATGCGGATCGTCGAGGGCTCGGAGTCGGGATCGTCGAGCGAGAAGCCGACGTTGCGCGACACGGTGGTGGAGAAGAGGAACGCGTCCTGCTGCGCGTAGCCGACGTTCGCGCGCACGGCAGAGAGCGGGAGCTCGTAGACGTCCTGGCCGTCGACGAAGACCGCCCCCTTCGGGGTCGGGAGGAGGCGCGCGAGGAGCATCGCGATCGTGCTCTTGCCCGCGCCGGTCTTGCCGACGATCGCGATCGACTTGCCGGCCGGCACGGTGAACGAGACGTCGTCGACGACCTTGCGCTCGCCGTACGCGAAGGTGAGGTGCTCGACCTCGATCGCGCCGTCGACGTGAGCCGGCTGCGGGAGCGGGCCGTCGACGATCTCGGGCAGCGCGTCGAAGACCTGCTTGAGCCGCACCCAGCCCGCGCGTCCGCGCTGGATGATGCCGAGCGCGAAGCCGATCGCGATCATCGGCCACGTCATGCGCGCATAGGCCATCCAGAACGCGAAGAAGCCGCCGCGCGTGATGCCGCCGTCCTCCGCCGCGCGCCCCATGAGCGTCGCGCCGTACCAGATGAACGCGAGCGAGCCGATCGACGCGGCCGCGCCGACCATCGGCATCATGATCCCGCGGAGGCGCGCGAGCGAGAGCGAGGCCGCGAGGTAGTCCTCGTTCGCCGCGTCGAAGCGCGCGCGCTCCCGCTTCTCGAGCGCGAAGCTCCGCACGACGCGGACGCCGGCGAGGTTCGTCTGCAGCACGTCCGAGAGCTTGCCGAGCGCCTCCTGGTTCGTGCGCATGCGCGAGAACATCTGGCGCGAGAAGTTCCGCGTCGCGAAGAACATGAACGGGAGCATCACGAACGACGCGAGCGTGAGGCGCCAGCTCACGTTCACCATGATCTGGAGCGCGCTCGCGAACGCGAAGGCGACGTTGACGATGTTGAGGACGCCGAACCCGAGGAGGAGACGCACCTGCTGGAGGTCGCCGGTCGAGCGGCTCATGATCTCGCCCGCCGACATCGTCCGGTAGAACGCGGTCCCGAGGCGGTGGAGGCGATGGAGGAGCAGCGCGCGGAGCTCGTATTCGGCGTCGCGGCCGGCATTGAAGATGAACCACCGGCTGCCGACGCGGGCGAAGAACGACACGAACGCGAGGACGAAGATGATGACCGCCGGGCGCGTCACCGTCTCCGGGTGGCCGCCGAACACGCCGTCGATCGCCTGCTGCGAGAGCCAGTCGATGCGGTTCAGGCCGATCTGGAAGCCGGCGAGGAGCACGGTGCCGACGACGTACGCCGGCACGTGCCGCCGGAACTGCCCGCCGAGCGTCGTCGGCAGCGTGCTCGGATCGAGGCGGTTCGCGGGCATCGGGCGGCGCCGGTTCCATAGCAGAACGGGCGGCTCGGTTGGATGCCCGAACGGATCTCAGAGCGTGTCGGGAGAACGAAACCTCGTCGGGTCGTCGAGCATCGAAGCGAGCTCCTCGTCGGCGGTGTCGACGGCGCCCGCGAGCTCGACCGCGCGGGAGACCATCGCGGGCTGGCCGAACACGTGGCCTTCGTAGAGCGCGTGGCCGAAGAGCATCGTGCGTCCCTCGACGAGGAGCACGCCGCCCTCGTCCACGAGCGCGAGCGCGTCTTGCTCCCGCGTGCGCGCGTTGGGGAGCTGCGTCGCGCGGGGCGGGATCCAGCGCTCGATCGCGGCGTGCTGCCGGCGGTGGAGCGCCGTCTTCGCGCGCGGGAACGTCGCCCACACGAGCGCGTTCAGGAAGTCGTGCCACATCCGCGGGCGGGTCGGGACCACGCGGTCGTGGGTGATGCGCGCGTCGTAGAGCTCACGGCGATCGATCTCTCCGCGCGGGCGTCTTCGCTTGAGGGGCGCCTCTTCGAAGCGGACCGGCGCTTCACCGGCGAAGAGCTGGTTGTACTCGGCGACGGCGGGCCAGTCGTCGTGCGCGGAGAAGAGCGAGGCCGCGCGCGCGATCGGCCAGAAGTCCTCGTGCCGCGTGTAGAAGCGCGCGTCGAACGCGGTCCGCTCCCAGCGGACCTTGCGGATCCGGTCAGCGACCGCGGGCATTGCGCGGGCGGCGGTGGGAGGAGGCGAGCATCGGGCGCGAGCCGTCCGCGGCGGGGGCGAGGTCCTTCAGGTCGAGGGTGGTGACGAGGAGGCCGAGGCGCACGCGCGCGCGTTCCTTCGGCGCGAGCTCCTCCACCACGCCGAGGCGGTTCGAGAACGGGCCCGCGAGGACGCGGACCTTCGTTCCCTTCTCGATCGCGTGCGAAGGCGCGGCGACCTCGGTCGCGGCGGCGCGGGCGCCGCGGGCGCGGAGCGAGGTGGGGAGGATCGGGCGGCGCGGCGGCGCGGGCGCGGCCTGCTTCGTCTTCGCCGCCTCCTCACGCACCTCGTCGCTGCGCTTCGACGGGATCGCCTCCGGCTCGATGCGGCGCCGCGCGTCCTCGCGCTCGCGCCGGGTGCCTTCCTTCCGCACCGGTCCCTTCCGCACGCTCTGGCGCCGCTGCCGGCGCTCCTCGCGACCGCGCTCGCGCCGCTCTTCTGCGCGGGCGCGGCGCGCGCGCCAGGCGCCGCGGCGGGTCGCGTCGATGAGGTCGTTGTCGGGCGCCCACGCGATCAGCTTGTACGCGAGCGCGATCGCGACGAGCGCGTCGGCGAGGAGCTCGTCGATCTCGTTCGCGTGCGCGAGCGCCATCTCGCGCTTGACCGACCAACCCATCCAGAGCGGACGGCGCGAGCGCTGACTGTCGTCGAGGAGCGCGCGGATGTCCTCCGCGGTCGCGTTCTGCGCGCGCGGGAAGTGCGGGACGCCGAGGACGCCGATCGCGAACTCGTCGGGCATCATCTCGAGCAAGGTCGTGAGCTCGAGGAGCGCGGTCGGATCGGCGATGCGGGCGCGGAGGTTCTTCACGTCGGCCTCCGCCTCCGGGTTCAGCTCGAGGCTGACCGCGACGTGCACGCTGTCGATCGTGAGCGCGAGGTAGGCGTGCGAGCGGAGCGGATCGAGCTCCGGCTCCGTCCGCGGCACCGAGCTCCGCGCGAACGCGTCGCGCACGAACATCACCCGCTGCGCGATCGTCCGCGGCGCGCCGGAGGAGAGGTGCTGCTCGACCTCGTCGGGGACGACGACCTCGACCGGGAGCGCCATGTCCGCGAGGCGCGACGCGAGCAGGCGCGCCCACGACTCGATGCGCTCCCGGAGCACGCGCCGCTGCGCCGCGGCGCTCGGCTGCGGATGCCGCGCAGGTGTCCCGCGCGGCTCCAGAAAGGCGTCGAAATCCGCGCTCGTGAGCTTCAGCGCGCCCGTGGCTGACCCCTGCACGACCCGGCCAGCCTACCGCATTTCCTGCTCTTACGCCTCTCTTGACACACTGCGTCATAAGCCCTACCGATGGGGCATGCCGTATCAAGCCCGCTCCCCAGGAATGCATGGTGCCCACGACGTGCTGTCTGCCATGACGATCGCGGTCGCCCTCCTCGCGACCACGCTCCTCTATACATGCACCACGCGCTGACCCATGGTAGACCCGCCGTCGTGCCGCGCGCGAAGACCACAGCAGCAAAGAAGGCTGGCGCCAAGCGCGGCTCCGGATCTGCTTCGGAGGCGCCGCCGCCGGACGACGAGTCGAAGCCGAACGTAGCGTCGGACGAAGACGAGGACGGCGGCGACGCCGAGCCGGCCGGCGTCGACGACGAGATGGCGGGCGGGGGCGGCGACGACGCATTCGTCGAGGCCGAGCGCGACGAAGAGGAGGCCGGCGGCGACGCCGACGACTCGGTGGCGAGGTCCGCGCCGCTCTCGAAGGCGACCAGCTCCGGGATGGAGCGGCTCGACCCGATGGCGGCGTACCTCCGCGAGGTGCAGCGTCATCCGCTCCTCACGCCGGAGCAGACCCACGAGCTGGCCGCGAAGTTCGTCGAGACGCAAGACCCGCGCATCGCCGCGCAGCTCGTGACCGCGAACCTCCGCCTCGTGGTGAAGATCGCGTACGAGTACCGCCGCGCGTACAAGAACATCATGGACCTCGTGCAGGAGGGCAACATCGGCCTCATGCAGGCGGTCAAGCGCTACGACCCGTACCGCGGCGTGAAGCTCTCGAGCTACGCGGCGTGGTGGATCCGGGCGTACATCCTGCGGTTCATCCTCAACAACTGGCGTCTCGTGAAGCTCGGGACGACGCAGGCGCAGCGGAAGCTGTTCTTCAACCTGCGGAAGAAGCGCGCCGAGCTCCAGGCGATGGGGATCGATCCCACGAACGCCGAGATCGCGAAGCAGCTCAACGTGCCCGAGGCCGACGTCGCCGAGATGGACGTGCGGCTCGCGCAGAACGAAAAGTCGCTCGACGCGCCGGTCGGCGACGCGGACGGCCGCGCGATCGCGAAGGTCGACATGATGCCCGCCGCGGGCGCGGGCCCCGAGACGCAGATGGCGGACGAGGAGCTCCAGGCGCTCCTCAAGGACAAGCTCGCCGACTTCCGCAAGACGCTCGAGGGCAAGGACAAGGACCTCGCGATCTTCGATCAGCGCCTCGTCGCGGACGATCCGCTCACGCTCCAGGACCTCGGCGACAAGTTCGGCATCTCGCGCGAGCGCGTGCGGCAGCTCGAACAGCGCCTCCTCGGCCGACTCCGCGACTACCTGAAGCGCGAGATGGGCGACGCGACCGACGCGTTGTGATGGTGAAGTCGCGCAGGCCCTGTAGTCTCGAAGCGTGAGCGTCGAGAAGAAGCCGGGGACGCTCTACGTCGTCGCGACGCCGATCGGCAACCTCGGGGACATGTCGCAGCGCGCGATCGAGACGCTGAAGAGCGTCGATCGCATCCTCGCCGAGGACACGCGGCAGACGCTGAAGCTGCTCTCGCACTTCGGCATCGGCGGCAAGCCGCTCGACGCGCTCCACGCGCACTCGCCCGATCGCGACGTCTACCGCGCGGCGGAGGCGCTCGAGAAGGGCGCGACGATGGCGCTCGTCACCGACGCCGGCACGCCGAGCGTCTCCGATCCCGGAGAGTCGCTCGTCGCGAAGGCGATCGCGTGCGGCGTCACGATCGTGCCGATCCCGGGCGCGAGCGCGGTCCTCGCCGCGCTCGTCGCGAGCGGCCTCGCCGGCAACGGCGGCTTCCGCTTCGTCGGCTTCCTCCCGCGCGACGGCGCGAACCGGCACGCCGCGATCGCGAAGGTGTGCGCGACGGCGGAGCCGGTGATCCTCTTCGAGTCGCCCGAGCGCACGGCGGAGACGCTGGCGGAGCTCGCGACCGCGATGCCGGGGCGGCCGTGCGCGGTGGCGCGGGAGCTGACGAAGATGCACGAGGAGATCGTGCGCGGCGCGCTGACGGAGCTCGCCGCCCCGCGCGAGTGGCGCGGCGAGATCGCGATCGTCCTCGGCGCGTGGCAGCCGGAGGCGCGCGAGGACGAGGTCACCGAGGCCGCGATCGACGCGCGGATCGACAAGGAGCTCGCGAACGGCCTCCACTCGAAGACGATCGCGGAGCGGATCGCGGCCTGGAGCGGCCGCCCGAAGCGGGAGATCTACGAGCGCGTCATCGCGCGCAAGAACCTCCGCCGCGACGAGGAGTGACGGCCCGGCGGGGCCTCACGCGCCCGCGCTTCGTCATGCGCTTCGTCATGCGCGGAGCTGGCCGATCGGGAGGCCGGTGGCCGACGAGATCGTGTCGAGGAGCTGTTGCTCGGCGCCCTGGACCGGGACGTCGAGGACGCGGCCGGAGCGCGTGACGACCGCGACGACGCGCTTCTCGTTGCGCTGCACGGGCAGGACCTGCATGACGTCGGAGCGGGCGGTGAGGAGGGCGGCGTCGGGTCCGTAGTACGCGAGCCACGTCGGGCCGACGAGGAGGCGGCCGCGCCCGACCCGGACCGCGTGCGTCTCGGGCCGCGCGAGCTCCTGCTCCGCGTGCGCGATGTGCCGGCGCCGCTCCTCCGGGCCGAGGCCGAGGTTCATCATGCCGCGCGTCGGGTCGACGAAGACGCGCGCGCCGAACGTCGCGAAGACGATCGCGGCGAGCGCGCAGACGGTGATCGGCGCGGAGGCGATCGCGCCGAGGACGCCGCCGGCGATGACGGCGACGGCGGCGAGCGCGAAGAAGAGCGTGCCGCGGCGACGCTGATGGACGAGGAAGTCGAGCTTCACCCGACCTCGTGGACGAGGGGCGGGCACGGCGGCGGGCCGTGCATCACATCTTCGCCTGGAGAGCGCGTTCCATCGCGCGTTCGTCGAAGCCGACGAGGATCTTGCCGCGCACGTCGATGATCGGGATCGAGCCCCCACGCATGCCCGCGGCTTCGAGCTTCGACTGCATCTCGCGCGCGGCGGCGCTGTCGGCCTCGATGTCCTTCTCCACGAACTGCACGTGATGCGCCTTCAGGTACGCCGCCGCCTGATGGCAGGGGCCGCACCACGAAGCGCCGTAGATGATGACGGTCGGCCGCTCGGCGCCGGGGAGCACGCTCGCGGCTCCGCGCGCCTCGAGCACCTTCTTCCCCGCGGACTGCCGGCGCTCGATCGCGATCTTCTCGAACTCGGTGCGGCTCATCGTCTTGACGGGGTACCTGCCGTCCGCGCCCGCGGCGCGGAGGTCGGCGACGAACACGTCGTCGAGCTTCGGCGGGTCTTTCACCGGATCGGCGACGCGCACGACCTCGCGCGCGGGCTCGGGCACGGCGGCGACCTTGGGCTCGACGTGGAACTCGCCTTTGTCGTCGATCCACGTGAAGAGGAGGTCGCTGCTCTCCTCGGTGATGACCGGAAGCGGCGACGGCTCGCCCGCCGGCGGCCCCTTCCGCTTGCAAGCCGCGAGCGCGAGCACGAAGAGAAGGACGAGGAGAAACGATCGAAGCGAGACCACGCTGCCCCGAGGATGACCCCGCAACGGCCGCGCGACAAGCTTCTCTCAACGTCGGGGGCTTCGCCCCCGACACGGCTCTCAACGTCGGGGGCTTCGCCCCCGACACCCCCACCCCAGACACGGCCCTCGCGCTGCGCGCTCGGGGCGCTTCGCGCCCGCTTTCGCGGCCGCTTCTGGGGCCCCTGCTCGACGTTGCGGCCTTGCGCTCCCGCTTGCGCGGTCGCTTCTGGGGTCCCTCTCGACGTCACGCCCTGCTGCAGCGCTCGCGCTTCGCGCCTGCTCGCGCGGCCGCTTCTGGGGCCCCTGCTCGACGTTGCGGCTGGCTCGAACGCTCGCGCTTTTGTGCTGAACTTGGAGGGCGAGTGGGTTGGGGCGTTTAGGGGACGGGCTGCAGGACGAGCTTCCGAGCGTTCCATTCGCCTTCGAGGGCGGCGATGACCTTGCCGTTCGGGGCGAGGAGGACGTCGTGTTGGTGGATGTTCTCGCATGACTCGGGGGCGACGCCGAGGCGGCCGAGGAGCTTGTTGTCGGCGGCGGCGCGGCGCTGCCACTCGCACTCGCTGCGGACGATCAGCTCCGGGTGCTTCGCGGCGACGAACGCGGCGGGGCCGGTCGTGGGATGCGCGGAGAGCCGGTTCTGCTTCGGGTTCCACTGGAACGACACCGTCGCGTTGGCCTCGGCGTCGCGGACGTCGAACGTGAGCTGCGCGCCGTCGGCCGACCACGAGAGGCGGCCGGCGTTCGTCATCGGCAGCCATGCCTCGGGGACCGCCTGGCCGCGCCGATAGACCGCGACGTGGCGCTCACCCGCGAGCGCGAACGCATCGCCGGCGGGCGTGAAGGCGCAGTCGCGCGGAGGGAGCGGCGCGTACGCGAGCGACTCGAGCGCGACCTCGTCGGCGCCCGCGCGCGAGCGGACCACGGTGCGCGTGCGCTCGCTCACCGTCACGACGAGGTGGTCGTCGTCCGGCGAGAGGCAGACCTGGTTCGCGTCCTTCGCGCGCGCGGCGAACTCGGAGGGACGCGTCTTGTTCGTGCGCGGTGCCCACTCCTCCAGCGACTGGCTGCCTTTGGGACGGAAGACGAGCCAGTCGCCGTCGGCGCGAAAGCCGAAGATGTAGCTGTCCGCGCGCTTCATCTCCTTGTCGGGCACCGCCACGTCGACGACGCGAAGCCAGGCCTGCGTCTGACACTCGTTCTCCTCGCCCGGCGGTCCGCACGACGTCTCCTCGTTCGCCGCGACGAGCGCGCCCGACTTCGACCACAGGATCTCGTGCGAGCTCAGCGGCTTCGCGGCGCTCGCCTGCGCGCCGTCGTCGCTCGACGCGGCGTCGGCCGCCGCCGGCGGACACACGCGGCTCGCCGGCGCCACCGCAGGCGTCGAGCTCGCCGACGCGCAGCCGGACACGAAGAAGACGGGCGTGAGGAGAACGACCCGACGCATGACGGGACCATCATAAACGCCCTCCCACTCGCAACAGAGCACTCATCGCCCACCCCAGGCCGGTGGCCGGCGAGACACGCCCCGTCGCCGCGTCGCGGGGTGATGGCAGCAACCGGGCGGGCGGGGGCGATCCACGCTCGCGCGAAGGCACCGCGAAAGACCCGCGAAGGCGCGCGAATGGCGAGGAGAGGTGCGCGATTCGCGCGGATGCGCGGGGGACATGCGCGGGGCACGGTTGCTGCGCATGGGGGCGCATGCGCTTCGCTGTAGCCTCGCTCTTCTTGTTCGTTGCGGCGCCGGTCGCCTGCGCTGCCGAGGCCGACGACGCGGAGGCGGAGCGCGCCGATCCGATCGTGGGCGGGGCGGTCGCGGCCGAGGACGCGTGGCCGGGGACCACCGCGATCTATCGCGACTCTGGGCGCTTCTGCGGCGGAACGCTCATCCATCCGCGATGGGTCCTCACCGCGGCGCACTGCGTGGCGCCGTCGTCGGTGACGGGGGACTTCACCGCGATCGTCGTCGGGCAGAGCCGGTTGTCGGATCGCAGCGGCGAGGTGATGAGCTCCGACCGCGCGTACCGTCATCCGAGCTACTCGCCGATCACGCAGGACGGCGACGTCGCGCTCATCCACCTGTCGGCGCCGGCGCGCGCGCGGCCGGTGAAGCTCGTGCGCGCCTCCGAGCTCGCGCAGGTCGCGCCCGGCGCGGAGGGCACCGTCGTCGGCTGGGGGCTCACCGGCGAGGCGGGCGCGGTGAGCGATCCGCTGCGGGAGGTGCCGGTGCCGCTCCTCGACGACGCGGAGTGCCGGAGCTTCTCGGGCTACGGGCACCTCACCGCCAACATGCTCTGCGCCGGCGCCGTCGGCCGCGACGCCTGCGGCGGCGACTCCGGCGGGCCGCTCTTCCTTCGGATCGGGAGCGAGGACGTGCAGATCGGCGTCGTGAGCTGGTCGGCCTACGGCTGCGGGCGCGCGCGACGGCCCGGCGTGTACACGCGCGTCGGGCGATACCTCGACTGGATCGCCGCGACGACCGGCGGCGCGGTCGCGACGGAGTGAAGAAGCGGCGATCAGAGCTGCGCCGAGAGGCGCTCCCACTCCGCCAACATCGTCTCGACCTTCTTCGCCATCGCCTGCTCCTCCGTCGCGAGCTTCGCGATCTTCGCCCAGTCGCCGCCCGGGTCTTCCTTCAGCTCCGCGCGCATCGTCGCGAGCTGCTTCTCGCCCGCCGCGATGAGGTCCTCGAGCTCCTTCACGCGCCGCTTGCTCTTCTCGCGATCGCGGCTCGCCTGCCGGTGCGCGTCGTGGTCGACCTTCTTCGGCGGCTCCTTCTTCGGCGCCTCCTTCTTCGGGGGCGGCGGCGCGGTCGGCTTCGGCTTCGTCGTCGTCGCGGCGGCGAAGTCGCGGAAGCCGCCGTTGAAGACGTCGACCTTGCCGTCGCGGACGCTGACGACGCGCGTCGTCACGTTGTCGAGGAAGCGGCGATCGTGCGAGACGAGGATGACGGTGCCCTCGAAGCCGGCGAGCGCCTCCTCGAGGATCTCCGCCGCGGGGATGTCGAGGTGGTTCGTCGGCTCGTCGAGGAAGAGCAGGTTCTTCGGCTCGAGCAGGAGCTTCGCGAGCGCGAGGCGGGCGCGCTCGCCGCCGGAGAAGCCGGCGACGACGCGGAGGGCGTCGTCCCCGTAGAAGCGGAAGCGCGCGAGGTACGTGCGCGCGCCCTCGGCGTTGAGGTCGCCGCGCACGCTCCGGATCTCCTCGACCGCGGTGCGCTTCGGGTCGACCTCGCCGAGGTGCTGATCGTAGTAGCCGATCTGGAGGTTCGTCCCGCGCCGGATGCTCGCGCGATCGAGCGCGCGATCGCCGCGGTCGGCGAGCACCTTGAGGAGCGTCGTCTTGCCCGCGCCGTTCGGGCCGACGATGCCGATGCGCTCGCCGCGGCGCACGAGGAGGTCGACGCCCTCGAACAGCTTCCGCCCGCCGCGCTCCGCGGACATGTCCTTCGCGTCGAGCACGATGTCGCCCGAGCGCGCGGCCGGCGCGAACCGGAACGCGATCTTCTCCGCGACCGCCCACACGTCCTCGGGCTGCTCGAGCTCCTCGAGCCGCGCGAGCGTCTTCTTCCGGCTCTGCGCCTGGTTCGCCTTCTGCCCCGCCGTGTTCTTGCGGATGAACTCCTTCGTCTTCTCGATGTACGCCTGCTGCTTCTCTACGAGCGCGCGCTCGCGGGCGAGGTCGGCCTCGCGCTGCACCGCGTAGTCGCTGTAGCGGAGCGGGTAGACGCGGAGGCCCCTCGTCCCGACCTCGAGCGTGGTGGGGCACGTCGCGTCGAGGAACGCGCGGTCGTGCGAGACGACGAGCACCGCGCCGCGGTAGCTCTTCAGCCAGCTCTCGAGCCACGCGATCGTGTCGAGGTCGAGGTGGTTCGTCGGCTCGTCGAGGAGGAGCAGATCGGGCTGCTGCGCGAGGACGACGCCGAGGTGGAGGCGACCGCGCTCGCCGCCCGACAGCGACGCGACGGGGCGCGCGAGGTCGGCGTCCGAGAACCCGAGCTTCGCGGCGATCGCGGCGACCTTGTGCTCGAGCGCGTCGCCGCCCGCGACGTGGTATCGCTCCGTCGCCTGCGCGAGCCGGTCGAGCGCGGCCGCGTCGCCGGCGCCGGCCGCCTCCTGCGCGGCGACGAGCGCGCGGCGCGCCTCGACGATGTCGCCGAACGCGGACATGAACGCGGAGAGCACGTCGCCCGTCGCGGCGAGCTCGTGCGACTGGCGGTAGTACCCGAAGGAGGCCTCCTTCTTGATCACGACGTTGCCGGCGTCGGGCTCGAGCTCCTTGCCGATGAGGCGGAGGAGCGTCGACTTCCCCGCCCCGTTCGGCGCCACGAGCGCGGCGCGCTCCCCGAGCGCGAGGCTGAACGTGACGCCCTCGAAGAGCGTGTCGTCCGCGTAGCCGAAGCGAAGGTCCGAGACTTGAAGCACCGTCATGAGAGCGACGGCACTTTAGCTCAAGGCTTTGGCGAGGAGCGCGACGGTGTCCTCGAAGGCGACGCGGTCCGACGGCGCCTGGCGGAGGAGCTGCTCGATCTTCGGCATGCGCGCGATCGCGTCGTCGAGCTCCTTGTCGCTCCCCTTCGCGTACGCGCCGAGCATGACGAGATCGCGCTTCGCCTCGTAGTGCGCGACGAGCGAGCGGAGCTTCCGCGCCGCCTCGCGGTGCTCGGGCGTCACGATCGCGTCCATCACGCGCGAGAGCGACACCGTGGGGTCGACCGCGGGGTAACGACCGCGCGCGGCGATGGCGCGGTCCATCACGACGTGCCCGTCGAGGATGCCGCGCACCTCGTCCGCGATCGGCTCGTCCATGTCGCCGCCCTCGACGAGGACGGTGTAGAGCGCCGTGATCGCGCCGCGCGGTCCTTGGCCCGATCGCTCGAGGAGGCGCGGCATCATCGCGAACACGCTCGGCGGATAACCGCGGCGCGCGGGGGGCTCGCCGGCGGCGAGGCCGACCTCGCGTTGCGCGCGCGCGAAGCGGGTGACGGAGTCGACGAGGAGCATCACGCTCTTGCCCTCGTCGCGGAAGTGCTCCGCGTACGCGGTCGCGACCTGCGCCGCGCGGAGGCGCTCGAGCGCCGCGACGTCGCTCGTCGCGACGACGACCACGCTGCGGCGGCGGCCCTCGGGGCCGAGCGCGTGCTCGAGGAACTCGCCGACCTCGCGGCCGCGCTCGCCGACGAGCGCGACGACGACGACGTCCGCCGCGGTCCCGCGCGCGATCGCGCCGAGGAGCGTGCTCTTGCCGACGCCGGATCCGGCGAACAAGCCGACGCGCTGTCCCTCCCCCATCGTGAGCAAGCCGTCGAGGACGCGCACGCCGGTCGGGAGCGGCTTCACGACGGGGCGGCGCTCGAGCGCGGGCGGAGGATCGGCGTCGACGGGGACGAGCACTCCTTCGGTGATGGGGCCCTTGCCGTCGATCGGGCGGCCGAGGCCGTCGACGACGCGACCGAGGAGCGACGACGACGCGAGGACCTGGAACCCGGCGCCGGTCGACTCCACCTCGTCGTCCGCGCCGACGCCGGTGAGCGCGCCGAGCGGCATCGCGATCGCCTCGCCGCGATCGAAGCCGACGACCTCGCACGCGAGCGGCTCGCCGCGTCGTTTGACGTGCACGACGTCGCCGACGCGCACGCCGGGCAGGCTGCAGCGGAGCGAGAGGCCGGTCACGCCGAGGACGCGGCCGGCGGGACGGAGCGCGTTCGCCGCGGAGAGCTTCGCCTTGAGCGCGTCGAGCGAGCTCACTTCGCGCCGGCGGCGCGGGCCTTCGCGGAGGTGTCGGCCTTGCCGGCCTGGAGCTCGGCCTCGAGCTCGACGAGGAGCGCCTTCGCGCGATCGGAGAGCTTCGTCGGCACGTCGACCTGCACCACGCCGACGAGCGTGCCGCGGCCGCGGCCGTCGAGGCGCGGCATGCCTTGTCCTCGGATCTGGAACACGGCGCCCGACTGCGTGCCGGCGGGGATCTTGTGCGTGATCGTCGTGTCGGCCGGATCGTCGATCTTCTCGCCGAGGGACGGGACCTTCACCTCGGCGCCGAGCGCGGCGTCCGCGAACGACACGTGCACGCGCGTCACGAGGTCGGCGCCGTCGCGCTCGAAGCGCGCGTCCTCCTCGACGTCGATCTCGACGTAGAGATCGCCCGCCGGCGCGCCGTTCGGTCCCGGCATGCCCTGCCCCGGGACGCGGAGCTTCTGCCCGCTGTCGATGCCGGGCGGGAAGCCGACGACCACCGTGCGCGCCTTCTCGACCGCGCCGTGTCCCTTGCACGT
Organism: Labilithrix sp.; assembly: GCA_019637155.1. Taxonomy (NCBI): domain Bacteria; kingdom Pseudomonadati; phylum Myxococcota; order Polyangiales; family Labilitrichaceae; genus Labilithrix; species Labilithrix sp. The sequence goes on from JAHBWE010000020.1 coordinate 76,235, forward strand.
CTTGCAGTGGTCCTTGATCGTCACGCCCTGTCCCTGACAGCGCGGGCACGGCGTCGTGAACATGACGAAGCCGCGCGCGTTCGAGACGTGCCCGCTGCCGCGGCAGTGCGCGCAGGTCTCGGGCTTGGTCCCCGCCTTCGCGCCCGAGCCCTGGCAGTCTTCGCAGCGCGTCGGCGCGTTGACGGTGATCTCGCGCTTGAGGCCGAACGCGGCCTCGCGCAACGTGAGGCGCGCCTGGACGCGGAGATCGCCGCCGCGCCGCTGCTGGCGCCGGCCGCCGCCGCCGAACCCGAAGCCGCCGGAGAACATCTCCGCGAAGAGGTCCTGCATGTGCGCGAAGACGTCGGACGCGTCGCCGCCGCCCATCCCGCCTTCGAGGCCGGCGTGCCCGAACTGATCGTAGATCTGGCGCTTCTCCGCGTTCGAGAGCACCTGATACGCCTCGTTGCACTCCTTGAACTTCGACTCCGCCGCGGCGTCACCCGGGTTGCGATCGGGGTGATGCTTCAGGGCCTCGCGCTTGTACGCCTTGCGGAGCTCCTCCGCGCTCGCCGCTCGTTCGACGCCAAGGACTTCGTAGTAATCGCGCTTCTCGGACATCGGAAGACCGTGACTGTCACTTCGTCATAGCACGCATCAGGAGGTCCCGCGCTGCGCCCGGACCTGTTCGAGGAGCGCCGCCTTCTGGGCGAGCTCCGCGCGTGCCCGCAGTAGCTCCTCGCCCGACTCGGCCGCGACGCGCGCGGCGTGCTCCTGCGCGAGCGCTTGGCGAAGGGCGTCGAGCTCGTCCTCGCGCTTGGCGGCGTCGTGGGACGTGTCCTTCGCCGGCTTCTCTCCCGCCGCCTTCAGCTGGCTCTCGAGCTCCTGGATCCGCCAGCCGCGCGCGGTGAGCTCACCTTCGCGCCGCGCGATCTCGCCCGCGAGCTCGTCGAGCTTCCGCTCGAGCGCGGGGACGCGCGGATCGGGCCCCGGCGCGGGCGGGGCGATCGGCGCGGACGCCTCGTAGACGCGCGCCGCCGACTCCTGCTCCTCCACCGAGGCGACGAGCTCCTTCACGATGTGCTCGCGGCGAACGAGCTCCTTCTCGAGGGCCGCGATGTGGCGCGCGCGATCGCGGAGCTGGCTCTCGTAGCCCGCGGTCTCGGCGGCGTGGGCTTCCATCATGCTCGCGAGCTCGCTCTCGACCTGCTCCGCCCGCGCGGCGAAGGCCGCGACGTCGGCGGGGCTCTCGCCGGCGCCGAACGAGAGCCGCTGCGAGAGCTCGTCCTGCGCGATCGCGAGGGCCGCCTCCGCGCGCTCGGCGCGGACGAGCAGCTCGTTCATGTCGGGCCGCGCGGAGGCGCGCGCGTCGAGCTCGGCGGAGAGCTGCGCGATGCGGTCGTCGCGATCGAGCATCCCGCGCTCGGCCTCGAGGAGGCGGCGCTCGAGGACCGCGAGCGACTGCTGCGAAGCGGCGAGGACCGCCTCCAGCTCCATCGCCCGCGTGAGCGCGCCGTCGCGCTCCTGGTTCGCGCGATCGAGCCGCGCGGCGACCTCGACCACGCGCACGTCGGCGACGACGAGGCGATCGCGCAGCTCCTCGAGCTGCGTGCCGAGGAGCTCGATCTTCAGCTGCGACGCGGCGACGACGGCCTCGAGCGCGAGGCGGCTCTCGCGATCGACCTCGACCGGCCGCTCGTCGATCTGCACGATCGCGTAAGGATCGAGGTCGGCGCCGCGGGCGGCGCGCTGCTTCGCGACGATGACGAAGACCGAGGGCGCGGCGGGATCGACGAGGCGCGTGTCGACGCTCACCGCGGGATCGTCTTCGTTGCCGAGCTCGGCGAAGACGACGCCGGTGAACGGGACGACGCCCGCGATCGTGACGTCCTCGAACTGCGAGGCGAACAGGTCGTAGAGGTCGCCGTACGCGAGCGCGGCGGGACCGAGCGCGCCGGGGAACGGCGGGTCGGCGTCGTCCGACGCCGCGCGCGCCATCGCGACGAGCGCGCCGTCCGCTGCGACGGCGCGGCGGAGGCGGTTCACCGCGCCGCGCGGATCGTTGAGCTCGGAGAGATCGGGGATGACGGCGAGGTCGAACGATCCGTCACGCACGTCGAGGTCGTCGACGAGCGACCGCACCGACACGCCGCGCGGAGCGTTGCGCGCCGCGCGCGACGCGCGCACGGGATCGGGATCGAAGACCGTGACGTTGCGCGCCCCGAGATCGAGCAGACGATCCGCGACCGACGAGGCGGCGTCGCCGACGACGACCGCGTACGCGCCGGCGGCGAGCGGCTCGGCGTAGACGAGGAGCGCGTCGACGATCGACGTGTCCTCTCCTTGCTCTTCACCGTTCTCGGCCGTCATGGCAGGCCGTTTCTAGCACATGGCGGGGGTCTGTAGCGCGCGGCGATCGCGGCCGCGGAACGGCGGAGCCGGGGCGTTGCGATCGGTCGCCCGCCGGCCTTCGAGCGAGACGAGGAGCCGCGCGACGAGCGCGGCCGCGGCGCCGGCGGTGGGCTCTTCCGGCACGAGGCGGACGACGTTCTCGCCGTCGGCGCGGCCGCGGAGGACCTTGGATCCGGCCGCGAGCGCGTCGATGCGCTTCGCCGCGGGCGACCGCGCGTCGAAGCGGACGAGCACCTCGGGGCTCGCGCCCCAGCTCCCCGGCGCGGTCGCGAGCGCGAGCTCGATCGCGCGGAGGCCGGGCGTCTTGTCCTTCGGCGCTCCGGCGAGGCGCACCTCGTCGATCGCCGCGCCGGCGCCGGTGGTGACGCGCCCGATCGTGCCGAGCTCGACGTGCGCGAGGTCGAGGCTCGACGCGATCATGTCGCGCGCGGGGCGCAGCATCCGGGCGGCGAGGTCGACCGGCGCGGGCGGCATCTGCGCGCGCGTACCGGTGAGCCACACCGGCACGACCGCGCAGGCGACGAGCGGCAGCGCGATCGCGATCTGGGGGACCTTCACGCGGAGGAAGAACGCCGCCACGCCGACCGCGACGAGGAACAGCGCGAAGACGATCTTGCCCTTCGTCGCGCCGAGGTCGAGCGCGCTCGTCGGCGCGGCCTTCTTCGGCACGAGCACGGCGGGATCGGAGACCGACTGCCACGCGCCGGGGCTCCGCGGCTTCACGATCGCGCCCGGCGCGCGGTGGGCGGCGAGCGCCATCGCGATCATGACGAGCGCGGCGCCGCCGATCGGGCTCCACCACAAGAGCGCCGCGAGCGCGCCGGTGGTGACGACGCCGTAGACGAAGGGCCCGAGCCCCCACGGCAACGCGACGACGGGACGCGCGACGAGCCCGCGCGCCGCCGCTTCGTCGCGCACGGTCGCGCGCTTCGAGCGGAGGAGCATCGAGAGGACGCCGGCGATCGCGGCGAAGCCGACCGCGACGAGGACGCGCGCGAGGTTCGAGGCGAGGAGCGAGGGCGGCGTGGTCTCCACCGGCGGCGGCGGACGCAGCTCCGGCGTCGTGACGCGGGGGAACGCCTTCGGGTCGAGGCGCGCGGCCCAGACGACGGCGTCGCCGCGCGCGACGTGGGGGCGGACGAGCTCGAGCTCGTCGCGCTCGGTCCCGCGCCGCAGCGTGACGAGGGTGGTCGTCGCCTCGTTCGACGACGCGAGGCGCGGCTCGGTCGGCGCGGCGGGGACGTCGATGACGACGCGCGCGCCGTCGTGTCCCTCCGGCGCGGGCGGCGCGGTCCAGGCGAGCTTCCACATCGCGCCGTCGCGCGTGAGCATCTTGGTCGAGACGAGGTCGAGCCGGTACTTCACGTCGGCGACGTAGGCGCCGCGCGTGAGCCCGCGGTGCTTCGGATCGTCGATGACGATGCGCACGGTGCCGGGCGTCTTGGTCGTCTCGACGTGCGCGGCGACCTCGTTGCCACCTTTTTCGGGGGTGAGCACGGTGTCGGGCGCGAGCTCGGCGCGGGGGTCGATCCCGACGAGGTCGAGCGTCTTGAAGCGTCCGGCGACGACCCGATAGCGAAGGTGGTGCTGCACGTTCGCGATCCCGTCCGGCCCGATCTCGATCCGCACGTCGTCCGAGGTCTCGTGAACCTCCTGCCACCCGCCAGCATGCGCTGTCCCAGACCCCGCGACCGCAGCAAGAGCAATAAGGAGAGCCGCCTTCCGAAGCATGTCCCCCACATCTACCCACACCACCCACGCGGTCAAACTTCCGGCGGCTCGACCGCTCGGTGCGGGGATATTCAAATCTCTGCGCGTGGGTGGCAACGAAGCTGGTGCCGCGTAGACTCGTGGATGCAGAACGTTCCGTTCGGTGCTGTCGAGCCGGCCGTGTCGCCGGAAAACGGGCCTCCGCGAGGGGTGGGGCCGCACCCGTACCGACCGGCGCCGCTCTACGGCGGGCACGCGGAGCGACGAGCGCGGGGGCGCGTCATGCCTGCGCGCGCGCGCGAGCTCGCGGCCGTCGTGGGCCTCGTCGCCGTCGCGGACTTCGCGCTCTGGCGGCAGGACGGGCTCAGCGTCGGCGGCGTCGGCCTCGCGACGTTCTTCGTCCTCGTCCCTCTCCTCGTCCTCGCCGCCGCCCGCGGCCGGCGACTGACGCTGCGCCTCGCCGCCATCGGCGTGATGCTCGGCGCCGTCACCGCGCGATCCGCGTACGCGCCGACGGTGGGCACGACGCTGCTCGGCCTCCTCGGCGTCTTCGCGCTCGCCGTCGCGATGCGCCAGCGGTCGAGCTTCCTCACGAACGTGGCCGCCTCCTTCGGAGCGACGGCGGTGACCTTCCCGTTTCGCATCGCGGCGGCGTTCCGCGGTGCACATCGGATCGCGGCGGGCCGCTCCCGCCGCCGCTTCACGGGCGCGATCCTCATCCCGATCGCGCTCGTCGGCGTGTTCGTCACGATCTTCGCGTTCGCGAACCCGCTCGTCGCGCGATGGGTCGGCTTCGTCGGCAGCGCCGTCGTCCTCCCCGACCCCATGCGCTTGGCGCTCTGGGGCTCCCTCGCGTTCGGCGCCGTGCTCCTGCTGCGTCCCGCGATCCACCGGTCCTTCGCGGTCGAGCACGCGGACAGCGACGACGCCACCGAAGCGTCGCTCGCGATCGGGCGCAACGCGCTCGTCGCGCTGAACGTGCTCTTCCTCCTCTACAACGCGCTCGACGCGACGTACCTCTGGGCCGGAGCGCCGCCGCCGGGCGTGACCGAACAAGCCTACGCGCACCAGGGCGCGGCCTGGCTCACGGTCGCGCTCCTCGTCCTCACGGCCGTCGTCGGCGTGCTCTTCCACGGCGCGCTCGCGCACGATCCGCGCGCCCGCCTCGCGCGCATCCTCGCCTACGCGTGGCTCGGGCAGGGCGCCGTGCTCGCGCTCGGCACGTTCCGCCGCATCGCGATCCACGTCTCCACCTCGGGCCTGTCGAACGTCCGCATCCTCGGCATCGCCGGCACCGCGCTCGTGGCGTTCGGCCTCGTCCTCATCGGCACGAAGCTCCACCGCCGCTTCACCTTCGCCTGGCTCCTCCGCCGCCAGCTCGACGCGCTCGTCGTCGGTCTGCTCGCGTTCAGCATCCTGCCGACGCACCTCGTCTCCGCGCGCGTGAACGTCTCGCGCATCCTGATGCATCGCTACCAGCCGCTCGTGAACGTGACCGAAGAGGCCGCCGAGGTCGAGAGCACCGCCGCGCTCCTGCCGCTCGTCGAGCACGACGACGAGCGCATCCGCCGCGGCGTCGCCGCGCTGCTCCTGAACGAGCTCGACACGCTGCGCCGGCGCGAGCAGCACGCTGGCCTCCGCGACACGGACCTCGCGACGCGGAAGGCGCGCGCGGACCTCGAGCGGGCAGAGCCCCAGCTCGAGGCCGTGCTCGGCGACGTCGAGCGGTCGGACGCGATCCGCCAGTGGGAGTACATCCGCAACTCGGCGATCGAAGGCGTCATCTCGCAGTCCGAGATCGACAAGGTGGAGATGGCGCCGGCAGGGGATCAGAAGGTCTTCCGGCGCTGGATCGCGGCGCATCGCGCGCGCGACGTGGAGTCGCTCGCGAACGACTACGCCGACCGCGTCCTCTTCGACGGCGTCCGGCTGACGCGCGCCGAGGTGATGGAGAAGAAGCGCACCGCCGCCGAGCTGGGCTTGTCCCACGACGTCGTCGAGCACGCACCGTCGCCGGTCGCGGTCGACGGCTCGAGCCCGCTCCGCGCGGAGGGCCACGTGGCCGTCTCCGCGAGCGCCCGCGGCGTCACCCTCGTCTTCGAGCAGCGCCCCGAAGGTTGGAAGATCGTCGAAGAGCGCAGCCTCTACTGACCCTCAATTGCGAGAGGAGAGCAGCAGCTTCACGACGTCTTCGATGACGGCGCGCGTGACGCGGAGCTGACCCGTCGACGCGCCCGCGCGCGCCTGCGGGGTCGGGGCCTCGGCTTTGCTCGTCAGGACGATCGGCGCGCCGCCCTTCGCGGGGAGCGCCCCGAGCTGCGAGAAGACCGAAGAGCCCCCGGGCGTGCCGTCGTCGTCGAAGGCGGTGAGGACGAGGAGACCTCGCATCGTGAAGAGCGCGCCGCCGTTGATCTTCCCCTCCTTGAGCGGCTCGACGCCCTGCGCCGTCTTCCCCAACGTGCCCGCGTCCGTCGCGCTCGCGAGCGCGGCGGCGGCCTTCGTCGCGACCAGCTTGCCGTCGAGGCCGAACGCGAGCCACGTGCTCGCGCCGTCCGGCACCGCGAAGAGATGAAGGACGATCGGCTTGAGCGGTCCACGCTTCGGCGCAGGCGGCGCCTTCGGCTGCGGCTGCCCCGGCCGCGCGGCCGGCATCGAGACCGGCGGCGGCTCGTGGTCGTTGGGGATCGAGACCTCGAGGTGCACCGTCTCCTTCGGCAGGCTCACGCCCGCGAACGGCGTGACGCGCATCTTCGGGAGCGTCTTCTGGCTCGTCCCCGTCTTCTCGGTGAACCACTTCGAGAACGCGGGGCGGTTCCAGAGGCCGGACCAGTCCTTCAAGATCGGGCCCACCTTCGCGACCGGCTCGCTCACCTGGTACATGTGCCAGCCGACGACCTGCTCGCCGACGACGCGCTTCGCCTCCTGCTCGCCGGTCCAGTCGTCCTCCTTCACCGCCCCCCGCGCCTTGATCGCCTTCTCGAGCGCGGCCTGATCGAAGCCCTTCGCGTAGATGCCGGTGCCGCCGTTCGTGAACAGCTTCAGCATGCGATCGGCGACGAGGTCGTGGACCGTCTTCTTCTCCGCCGCCGGGAGGCCGACCGCGTCGAGGCCCTCGACCAGGAGCGCGGTGAGGATCTCGCGCGGGTGCTCGTAGAGCTTCGGGTCGGAGCCGCGCATGAAGAGCGCGGTGTCCGTGTCGCCGGGCAAGTGCCAGAAGGCCGCCGGCGCGTCGTCGGCGCGGCTCGCGTCGGTGAGCGCGCGGGCGAAGAGGCTCTTCTGCCCCTGGAGCTCGAAGCGCGACGTCGCGAGGATGCCGCTGTCGTCGATCGTGCCGTCGAGCGAGAGCTTCTGCGCGTCGTCCACGATGTCGAGCGCCTCGCCCACCGACGCGTCGATGAGCGCGCGCACCGCCGTGCTCTGCGAGCCGACGAAGCCCTTCGCCATCTCCGGCAGCATCCGCCGCATCTCCTGGAGCGGGGCGCGCACCGGCTCGGGCCGGAGCTCGAGGTGCACGTCGGCGGGCCAGCGCTCGCGCGGCATCGTGCGGGAGAGGTAGGGCGTGAGCGCGTCGACCGCGTTGCCCGGACCGCAGACCAGCTTCGCGCCGGCGGAGGAGTGCGCGAGGACGCAGACGTCGCGCTCCTCGTCGTCGCCGTCGTCGTCGTCCTCGACCTCGGCGCGATGACGGCCGCGCCCGCGGTCCATGATGCCGTGCACCTTGAAGCCGCCGTTCGCGACGGGGTCCATCCGGTAGTGCAGCGCGAGCCGCGTCTTCGCGTCCTCGAAGGACTTCACGCCGACCGAGAACGCATAGAGGAGCTCGACGCCGTGACGTCCGAGCGTGACGGTGCCGGCCGCGTCGACGGGCTGGTTCACGTCGATGACGTCGGCCACGTTCGGCTGGACGGAGCGGAGGAGCTCGCGCGCGCCCGGGAGCGGCAGCTTCGTCCAGGAGCCGACCGTGTGGACGATGTTCTCCGGCCGACTCACGCGTCCGACGACGACGAGGTTCGGCGGCTCGGGCACCGACGACACGTCGATCGGCGGCTCCTTCGGCGCCGGCGGGACGGCCGGGGCCGGCGGCGCGACGGGCCCGGGCGGCGGCGAACCGCAGGCGAGGAGCACGAGCGGGAGCAGCGGGAGGAGCCGGCCGGCGGTTGCCATGGGCTGTGGAGAATACGCGTGATGCGTGGAACGCTTCTGTCAATCTTCCATCCGCGCGGCGGCCGTGGCTTGCTGTCGGCGTCGTGGCAGTACCCAAGATGAATCCCGCCCAGGCGGAGGCGGTGGAGCACCAGACCGGGCCCATGCTCGTCCTCGCCGGCGCGGGCTCCGGCAAGACGCGCGTCATCACCCACCGCATCGCGCGCCTGCTCGAGCGCGGCGTGCCCGCGCACATGATCTGCGCCCTCACCTTCACGAACAAAGCCGCCGGCGAGATGGCCGAGCGCGTCGAGCACATCGCGAAGACGCAGGGGCTCGGGAAGATCTTCGCCGCGAAGGGCTCCGGCAAGGGGATGGTCATCTCGACCTTCCACTCCTTCGGCCTCATGGTGCTGGGGCGCGAGCGCAAGTCGCTCGGCGGCACGTTCACGATCTTCGATCAGGGCGACTGCCTCGGCGCGATCAAGGACATCCTCTCGCGCGTCAACTCCGGGAAGGCCTCCTTCGACGCGGCCGCGGTGATGACGCGCATCTCGAACGCGAAGAACGCGTTCATCTCCCCGGAGGAGCTCCAAGAGCGGGAGTGCGACGAGTACGACGAGATCACGAAGCTCGTCTACCCGCGCTACCAGGCCGCGCTCCGCAACTTCCGCGCGTTCGACTTCGACGACCTCGTCTGCGAGGTGGCGCGCCTCTGGAAGGAGCGCCCCGACATCCTCGATCGCTGGCAGAAGGAGTACCTCTACGTCCTCGTCGACGAGTACCAGGACACGAACCGCGCCCAGCTCGAAGTCTTGCGCCTCCTCTGCGACCGGCACAAGAACATCTGCGTCGTCGGCGACGACGATCAATCGATTTACGCGTGGCGCGGCGCCGACATCCAGAACATCCTCGACTTCGAGCATCACTTCGCCGGCGCGAAGGTCGTCATGCTCGAGCAGAACTACCGCTCGAAGGCCCCCATCCTCGCGGTCGCGAACGCGGTCATCGAGAAGCGCGTCGACGGGAAATACCGAAAGCGCCTCTTCACCGAGCAGCTCGGCGGGGAGAAGGTGAAGCTCGGCGTGGCCCCCTCTCCCGAGGCGGAGGCGGTCTACGTCGCGAAGGAGCTCCGGCGCGTGATCCGCGAGGAGCAGCGGAAGCCGAAGGACTGCGCGATCCTCTACCGCTCGAACGGTCAGGCGAAGGTCCTCGAGGAGCAGCTGCGCGAGCAGGGCGTGCCTTATCGGATGATCGGCGGGCAGCAGTTCTTCGAGCGCAAAGAGGTCAAAGACGTACTTGCTTATCTGAAGTTGGCATTGAACCGGGCCGACGAAATAAGCCTCCGCCGCATTGCCAATTATCCCCCGCGCGGGATCGGCGACGCGAGCCTCGAGCGCCTCACCCAGCACGCGACCGGGAAGGGCTGGTCGCTCTGGCAGGCGGTCGAGCGGGTCGACGGCCTCGACGGCGTCTCGAGCCCCGCGCGCGACGGCTGCAAGGAGCTCGAGAAGCTGATCGGCGACATGCGGCGGAAGCTCCTCGTCGAGCGCCGCCCCGCGAGCGAGGTCGCGCGCGACCTGTGCGCGACGATCGGCCTCAAGAAGGACATCGACGGCACCTCGCCCTCCGCGAACGCGAGCGCGCGGCGCTGGGGCAACGTCGAGGGCCTCTTCGGCATCCTCGCCCGGCGCGAGCAGCGCACGGCCGACAAGGGCGCGGACCCGAGCGCGGAGCGCGACCTCATGGCGTTCCTCCACTCCCTCACCCTCCAGACGAACGAGGAGGACGAGGAGCCGGGCAACCAGGTCACGCTCTCCACCCTCCACGGGAGCAAGGGCCTCGAGTTCGACGTCGTCTTCCTCATCGGCTGCGAGGAGGGTCTCATCCCGCATCAGCGCACGCTCGACGTCCGCGTGACCGACGACGGCGCGAACGCCTCCGACGTCGAGGAGGAGCGCCGCCTCTTCTACGTCGGCGTGACGCGCGCGAAGCAGCGCCTCACCATCACGCGCTGCACCCACCGCGTGAAGGCGGGCAAGCCCCTCCCGCGCACGCCGTGCCGCTTCCTCTCCGACGTCCCGGAGGAGCTGTTCGAGCCGTTCGAGGTCAAGGACTCGAGCCTCATGAGCACGACGGAGATGGCCGAGCAGGGCCAAAACCTCCTCGCGCTGCTCGACTCGCTCGGGCAGTAAGCGCGAACGTCACTTGCACACGGTGAGAGCGGAGCCCTTCGCGAGGGCGCAGCGGGGGGCGTTGAAGGACCCTCGCAGCTTCTCTCCTTCGAAGTCGAGGTCGAACGTCCCGACGATCGCGTCGAGCGTGAGCGTCTCGACGCGGACGCTCCCGGACGTGGCGCGCTTGCGCTTCACCGGATCGCCCGAGCAGTCCGGCCGGATGTGGAGCGCCGTGATGACCGTGCGCAGGGTCGCGTCCGCTTCGCCGGGGCCTGGGGGCGTCACGGCGTAGTCGCCGGCGACGAGCGACCTCCGCTCCGTGCCCAGGTAACTGATCGAGAGCTGAAGGCGATCGACGTCCCCCGCGTCCTCGTCGACGTCGGCGGGCTCGGCCGCGCAGATCGGCTGGCGCGGCGCGAGCGAGAGCGAGAGCGTGAAGGCGTGCTCCGGCCCCCGGCCCACGTCGAGGTCGTCCTCGGCGTAGGTCGAGCGGGGGATCGCGTTGGCGAAGGAGAGCCCGGCGACGGTGCCTTCGGCGACGGCCGCGTACCCGCCGGCGTCCCCGGTCGTGTTCTCGCTGGACGCGCACGCGACCCAGCCACCGAGGGCGAACAGGAGGACGACGGCGCGGAGGAAGCTCATCGCCTCCAGTATGCACCAGGAGGAAGGGGCGGAACGGCGTAGCATGCGGCGATGTCGACCTCGCTGATGCAGACGACGCTCGCCGCCGCCGCGCAGGTCCTCGCCCCGCCGCACCGTCAGCTCGCGAGCAGCCTCCAGACCACCGTGCTCCAGGGCACGTATCGCGGCCACGCCGCGCAGGTGATGTTCCAGAGCCCGCGGGGCGAGGAGGAGGCGGAGATCGTCTACGTCTCGGTGGCCGCGCCCGTTCACGGCGTGATCGCGCGCGTCTTCGAGCGAACGCGCAGCGTCTCGCTCGGCGTGACCCCTGGCCCGCGACCGAGCGCGCTCGCGCTGAGCTGGGAGCCGCGCTTCCAGGAGCGCTTCGACGTCGGCGGCGCGCCGAGCGCGGTCCTCTCCGCGTGGCTCACGCCGGAGGTGCAGTCGAGGATCCTCGACAGCGGCGTGCGCCGGCTGTCGACGGAGGAGGGGGAGCTGAAGCTGACCGTACGCCGGCCGGCCGACGCCGCCGGGATCGCCGCCGCCCTCGACGTGACGATCGAGCTCCTCACGCGGCTCCCGCCTGCGATCCAGGCCGCCGGCCTTGGCTCGTACCTGCCCGGCTCGCTGGCGACGCACCCCGACGTCGTCGCCCTCCAGGGCTTCGAGCGGCGCTCTCGCCGCGTCGGCGGTCTCCTCATCGCCCTCTTCCTCCTCCTCTTCGTCGGGGTCTTCGCGGCGTGCGTCGCCGCGTGCGTCGCCTGCGGACCGCGGTGACGAGCGCGCGGGGTATCCGCTGCGCGTGACCGTGGGCGCGCGGCGCGTATAGGCTGGCGGGCGCATGGATCGCATCGCGGACTTCTTCTCGCAGCGGTCGGCGCGGCGTGTCGTGGCGCTCGCGGCGTTCGGGGGGCTGCTCTACCTCTTTCGCCACCTCGCGATCCTGCTGCTCTTCTTCGTCACCTTCGAGCGGGCGCTGGGGTGGTGCGCGCGCACGATCGCGGCGCGCACGGGGGTCTCGCGGAAGCAGGGGCTCTTCATCACCCTCGGCGCGATCCTGCTCCTCGTCGCCGGCGTCGCGTGGTTCGGGGTCGGCAAGACCGTGCGCACCTTCGCGGCGATGCAGCAGTCGTTCCCCGAGAAGCTCCAGGCGCTGCGCGAGAACCCGATCGTCGACAAGATCGAGGACCAGTTCGGCGGCATGGACGCGCTGATCGAGAACGCGAAGCACTACGCCGGCAACGCCCTCGCCGCCGCGACCGCGGTCGGACACTTCGTGCTCCACTTCGCGATGGGGTTCATCCTCGCGATCGTCTACGTCCTCGAGGAGGACGAGATCGCGGCGTTCTGGCGGAAGGTCGAGCCGCGGTCGATCGCCGGTACGCTCGGGCGCTGGTTCGGGCACGTCGCCGACGCGACGATCGTGACGGTGCAGCTCCAGATCATCGTCGCCGCGTGCAACACGCTGATGACGCTGCCGGTGCTGCTCATCATCGGCGTCCCGAACGTCGGGGCGCTCATGCTGCTCATCTTCGTCACCGCGCTCGTGCCCGTCATCGGCAACATCGTGTCGGGCGTGACGCTGTCGCTCCTCGCGTACCAGCAGAAGGGCTGGATCGGCGTCGGCATCTTCGTCACGCTGACGTTCATCCTCCACAAGATCGAGTCGTACTACCTGAGCCCGCGGCTCACGGCGCGCCACGTCAAGATGCCGGGCTTCCTGCTGATCGTGAGCCTCATCGCGTGCGAGCACCTCTTCGGCTTCAAGGGGCTCTTCCTCTCCTTCCCGATCCTCTTCGTCGCGGGGCGGATCAAGACGGACTTCCTGGAGGAGGACACCGGCGCGGCCGAGTCGCCGATCGATCACACCGACGATCCGAGCTTCTCGCCGCCGACGAAGCGCGCCTTCGCCGCGAGCGGCGTCGAGCTCGCCGCCGAGCCCGCGCGCGTCGCCGCCGCCGTCCCCGTCACCGAGGACACGCCGACGTCGGACTCGTGAACGAGCTGTTCTTCGTGGCGCCTCGCTGGCACCATGGGCCGCATGCGATCTTCCTTGCTGCTGCTCCCCGTTCTGATGTCCCTCGGCTGCCAGGCCAGCGTATCCGCGCAGGCGCCCATCACCGCGGCTCCCCCGCTGCCCACGCGGCCCGGGCACAGCACGTACTCTCTCTCGTGCAAGAACGGAGAGCACGCGGTGAGCGTGAACGCCAGCTTGCGCGCGGCGAGCGACGCCAGCGGAACCGACGCGTTCTCCTTCCGTCACGTGCGCGGAGACAGCGTGCTGTCCTCGGGGTTGGCGGACGGCAAGCTCCGCACGAGCCAGGCGAGGTTCTCCCTCGACAACAAGCAGGACTACAGCGGCTACGTGCAGCTCGTGGTGCACGAGGAGGAGCCCGTCGGGCGGGCGACCCTCACGTGGGACCGCAAGGACCGGCCGCAGTCCGCCGAGCTGCGCTGCGAAGGCACGCTGCTCACCGCGAGCCGCTAGGGTGGCTAGGCGAGCGCGGCGCGGATGCGATCCGTGAGCACGCGCGCGACGTCGGCGACCGGGATCAGCTCGGCTTTCTTCGGGTCGGGCTCGCTCCGCGGCTTCATCTCGACGTTGCCGTTCGCGAGCGCCTTCGCGCCGATCGTGACGCGGAACGGCATCCCGAGGAGGTCGGCGTCCTTGAACTTCACGCCCGGCCGCTCGTCACGGTCGTCCCACAGCACGTCGACGCCGTCGGCGCGCAGCGCGTCGTAGAGCTTCTTCGCCTCGGTGAGGACCGGCTCGTCCTGCCCGATCGTGACGAGGTGCACGTGGTACGGCGCGATGCTGAGCGGCCACTTGATCCCGTTCTCGTCGTTGTTCTGCTCGATCGAGGTCGCGACGAGGCGCGAGACGCCGATGCCGTAGCAGCCCATCACGATCGTCTGCTTCTCCTGCTTGTCGTCGGAGAACTGCGCGCCCATCTCCTGGGAGTACTTCGTCCCGAGGACGAAGATGTGGCCGCCCTCGATCCCCTTGTACGTCTTGAGCGTGCCGCCCTCGCACGCGGGGCAGCCGTCGCCGTCGGTCGCGAGGCGGATGTCGTGCACGTCGCCGTCCCAGTCGCGGCCGCGGTTCACGCCGGTGAAGTGCTGGTCGGTCTCGTTCGCGCCGGTCGCGGCGTTCTTCACCGCCGCCGCCGCGCGATCGACGACGATCTTGCCCTTGAAGCCGACGGGACCGGCGAAGCCCACCGCCGCGCCGGTCGCCTTCTGCACGTCGGCGTCGGTCGCCATGTGGACCTCGGTGACGCCGAGCGCGCGCGCGAGGCGGATCTCGTTCACGTCGTGATCGCCGCGGACGATCGCGAGGACGACCTCCTTGCCCGCGGTGTACACGAGCGACTTGAGGAACTTGGTCTTGTCCTTCTTCAGGAACTTCGAGACGTCCTCGATCGTGCCGACCTTCGGCGTGTGCACCTTCGCGCGCTCCTCGGGCGCCTCGTCCGCGGCCGCCTCCGCCGGCGCCTTCACCGTCGCGATCTCGACGTTCGCGGCGTAGTCGCAGCTCGAGCACGCGACGATCGCGTCCTCGCCCGAGTCGGCGAGGACCTGGAACTCGGCGCTCTTGATGCCGCCGATCGCGCCGGGGTCCGCCGCGACGAGGCGGTAGACGAGGCCGAGGCGATCGAAGATGCGCCGGTAGGTCGCCTCCATGACGTCGTAGCTCGCCTTCGCCGCGTCCTCGCTCACGTCGAAGGAGTACGCGTCCTTCATGAGGAACTCGCGGCAGCGGAGGAGCCCGCCGCGCGGGCGCGGCTCGTCGCGGTACTTCGACTGGATCTGGTAGAGGTTCAGCGGCATGTCGCGGAAGCTCTTGATCTCGCGGCGCGCGATGTCGGTGACGATCTCCTCGTGGGTGGGGCCGAGGTGGAGCTCGGCGCCCTTGCGGTCCTTGAGGCGGAAGAGCGTCGGGCCGTAGAGCTCGTAGCGGCCGGTCTCCTTGAAGAGCTCCGCCGGGAGCACCGCCGGCATCAGGATCTCCTGCGCGCCGGAGCGGTTCATCTCCTCGCGGACGATGTTCTCGATCTTCTTGAGCACGCGGAGGCCGAGCGGGAGGTAGTCGTAGAGCCCGGCCCCGACCTTGCGGATGTACCCACCGCGCATGAGCATGGTGTGGCTCACGTTGGCGGCGTCGGACGGCGCCTCCTTGGTGGTGCGGATGAGAGCGCGTGAATAGAGCATTCCGCGCGCAGATCTAGCACGCCGCCTCACTTGGCGGCGACGTTCGTCCACGCCGGCGCGTCGGCCTTCATCGTCGTGAGCCAGTCGCCGAGCGCGGTCGTGCCGCTCTCGAGGTCGAGCGGCTCGTCGAGCATCGTGTGCTCGGTGCCGGGGACGATGAAGAAGCGGAAGTTGACGAGCGGCGCGAGGCGCGTCTCCGCCATGCCGCGGAGGCGCGACGCGAAGAGCGGCTGCGGCGTGACGAAGAAGAGGCTGATCGTCTTGTCCTGATCGAACGACGTGAACGCCATCCGCGACGACGGGTACTTCTTCGCGTAGTGCGCCGGGATCGCGGCGAGGTTCTCCTTGCAGCCCGCGCAGTCGGGCGGGAGCGCGGCGTCGAGGTTCCACGCGCTCCGCCACGCGCCGAGGAGCGGGATGTGGCCGCTCTCGAACGGCGGCCCCGAGTCGTCGACGAGGTCGACGCGCGTCGCGCCGAACGCGTCCTGCACGCGCCAGTAGTTGATCGCCGCGCCGAAGCCGCCCGCGCTCACGCCCGCGAGCGTGACGCGGCTCGCGCCCGCGAACGCGGGCACGACCTTGCCCAGCATCGCCTCGACGTTCTTGCGCCCGGAGAAGTGCATCGTGCGGCGAGGGAGGAAGAACTCCTTCGTCGCGTCGCCGGCGTGCACGTCGCCGGTGCAGTACGGGACCGCGACGAAGCTCGAGTCCTTGAACGGGTTGTTCGCCGCGGCGCGATCGAAGATGCCGCGCGCGAGCTTCTCCTTCACGTCCGCCTCGAAGTCGTCGCGCTGGTAGCCGTCCTTCACGTTCTTCGCCGCGCCGGCGTTGCACGTGAGCTCGTCCCAGCAACCGCCGCCGCCCATCAGGAAGATGACGAGATCGCCGCCCGCGCCTCCCGCGCCTCCCGCGCCGAGGTTCACGCCGATGCCGGTCGCCTCGCCGTTGCCGCACTTCGACTCGGGGACCTCGAGCCACGTCCACTTGCCGACCTCGCCGCCGAGCGGGGGCGCGCCCGCGCCGACGTCCGGCGGAGCCTCGCCCGGAGGCGCCGGCGAGTCGGACGGAGCGCCGGGCTCGGAGGGCGGCGTCGCGGCGGCCGGAGTGTCCACCGTCGGCGCGTCGGGCGCGAGGAGGGTGTCCGACGACGACCCGCTGCAGGCGGCGACGAGGGACGCGACGGCGGCGACGAGGGCGCGGCGGAGCATGGTCCGAGCCACTGCACGACCGAGACCAGCGCAAATCACCGCAATTTACGGCGATTCGTGGGCCGCGGGTCACGGTCGTGACCGGTCAGGGCGCGGGGAACATCTCGCGCGCGGCGAGGCTCGGCGGGATCGTGCCGCGCGCGAGGAGGTCGCCGTGGAACCGTTCGAGCGAGAAGCTCGCGCCGCCCTGCTCGCGCGCGCGCCGCCGCAGCTCGAGGATCTTCTCGCGGCCGACGATGTACGCGCTCGGCTGGGTGGGGTCCTCGGTGTAGCGCCGCGCCTCCGAGATCGCGAGCGGGCGCTCGAGGTGGACCTCGTCGGTCAGCACCTTCACCGCCTGCTCGAACGTCATGCCGCCGACGTGGAGACCGACGTCGATGACCACGCGCGCCGCGCGGACGAGCGCCCACTGGAGCTGGATGAGCCGCTGCTCGTCGTCGTAGTAGCCGAGCTCCGCCATCAGCTCCTCGGCGTAGAGCGCCCAGCCCTCGCTCATGATCGCGTGATCGAAGACGCGCCGCGCGCGCGACGGGCTCCTCCGCGCGAACGAGAGCTGCAAGTGGTGGCCGGGATAGGCCTCGTGCACGACCGTGTCGACGATGTCGGCGTAGTCGTTCTCGCGCAGCATCGCCTCTTGCCGCGCCGGCGAGTCGTTCTTGTCGATCGGCGTGACGAAGAAGAAGCCCTTGCTCGACCGGTCATCGAACGCGGGCGGCGCGTCGTAGGCCGCGGTCAGCGTCGCGCGCATGAAGGCCGGCGTCTCGATGACGGAGAGATCGTCGTCGGGCGGGAACGGCACCGCCGCGTTCGCGACGAGGAAGTCGCGCGCGCGCTTGACCTCCTTCTGGTACGTCGCGACGAGGTCGTCCGCGGTCGGGTGCTTGCCCTTGATCTTCGCGGTGACGGCGGGCCAGCCGGGCGCGCCGGGATCGATCTTCTTCGCGAGCTCCGTCATCCGGTCGTTCGTCTCCGCGAAGACGCGCTTGCCGATCGCGAGGACGGCGTCGGCGTCCTCCTCGAGGAACGCGTCGTTCGCGAGGAGGTATTCGTAGAGCTCCCGCCCCGCGGCGAAGCGGCCGTTCGACGACTTCATCACGTCGCTCCGGAGGTAGCGCGCGTAGTCCTCGTACGCCGCGAGCGCGGCCTTGAGCGCGGAGTCGGCTCGCGCGTCGCCGGGGAGCGCGGCGGAGAGGAAGGGCCGCTGCTGCTCGAGGAAGGCCTTCGCGCCGCTCGCCTTCTCGATCGCGATCTCGGTCCACACCTTCGGCGGGTTGAGGAGGTTGTCCTTCGCGAGCGCGATCGTCTTCGGGACCTTCTCGAGGCGCGCGACGACGTCCTTCGCGCGCTCGGGCGCGGGCGCGAAATCGCGCGCGACGAGCTGGAACACCGCGTCGAGCGGCTCGACGTAGACCTGCGGGCGTCGCTGGAGCGGGCGGTCGACGCGGCGGACGCGGACGTCGACGCGCAGCGCGCCGAGGAGGAGCGCGAGATCGGTCTTCGCCGCGACCGACGCGCGCGGCGACGCGAACCGCCGCTCGAGCGACTCGAGCATCTCCTGCTCGCGCGCGGTCGCCTGATCGTGCCCCGCGATCGATCGATCGTCGAGCTCGCCGTCGCGCCGGTGGAGGCCGAGCGCCGTCGCCGCCTCGGGGTGCACGTCGACGAAGAGATCGAGGTACGCCTCCGTCGCCTTCGCGATCTCGGCGTCGTCGGGGAACGGATCCGGCGCCGGCGGCGGCGCGGCGGCGTCCGGGACCGAGGTGGGCGGAGCCGGGAGCGACTTGTTAATAGAGAGAGGCGCCGCCGGCGCGCACGCGGCCAGCGCGACGAGCGCGATGCGAACGACTTTGCGCACGGCTGCAACATGCTACAGCGCGATCCGCGCTCGGCGGCGGCGCGTAGGGTGGAGGTCCGGGAAAAAATGCCGTGGCGCGACGGTTTCTCTGCTTGATCTGCGCCGATTTGCCTTCGATGCTGTCGGTGCCCGATGCTCGCGGGCGGCGTACGGGGGTCGTGCGCTCTGGGAGGACGCGACGAGATGAGTGATCCGCAGCAGCAGCACGACGCCTCGGCGCTCGAGTCCGGCTACACCGCCGGGCATCGGACGTACGAGCTCTGCGGGATCGTGCTCGCCTGCACGCTGACGGGATGGCTCTGCGTCCGGATCGCGCAGAGCCCCTCGCTCTCGGGCTGGTGGATGCCGCTCGCGGGCCTCGTCGGCATCCTCCTCGCCGACTTCACGTCCGGCTTCGTCCACTGGCTCTTCGACACGTGGGGCGGCGTCGACACGCCGGTCGTCGGCAAGCTCGCGATCCGCACGTTCCGTCACCACCACGTCGATCAGAAGGCGATCACGCGCCACGACTTCATCGAGACGAACGGGCACAACATCTCGCTCACCGTCATCTACAGCGTCGTCGGCCTCTACGTCTTCCGCAGCGGCAAGGAGATCACGCTCGTCGACGTGTTCATCGGCCAGTTCCTCGTCTGCGCGACGTTCTTCACCGGGTTCACGAGCCAGATCCACAAGTGGGCGCACGAGGACAAGCCGGCGAAGGTCGTCGCGCTCCTCCAGCGCGCGCGGCTGATCCTCGCGCCGGAGCACCACTCGGTGCACCACTCGGCGCCGTACAACCGCAACTACTGCATCACGGTCGGCTGGCTCAACGGGCCGCTCCGCGCGATCCGCTTCTTCGAGACGCTCGAGCGGACGATCACCGCGGTCACGGGCGCGATCCCGCGCGAGGACGACATCGGGCTCGACGCGGCGGTGGCGGTCGCGGTCGAGGAGGGCTCCACCGCGGAGCCCGAGCCCGCGAAGCTCACGACGCGGGAATGACGAGCTCGAGGCTCGGCTCTTCGATCTGGCACTGATCGGCCGAGCACACGCTCATCTTGTAGGTCCCCGCGACCTTGGTCTTGCCCGCCGCCGCGGGCTTGAAGCGCACCGTCATCGTCGCGGTCTTCTCGCCGTCCGCGACGAAGTCGCCCGCGTCCTTCGTGAACTTCGTCTTGTCCGGCTTGCCGAGGAACTCCACGCCCGGCGCCTCCGCCGCGAGGAAGCGGTATGGGTAGTCCTTGTTCACGTGGAAGTCGCCCTCGACCGCGAGCTTGATCGTGAGCGTGCACTCCGCCCCCGCCTTGCAGCCGGAGGAGGCGAGGTCGAGCGCGAAGTGATCGCCGGCGACGCGCTTCGTCGCGCCGTCGGGCGTGTCGACCTGCGGCTCGACCTTGAGCGCGTTCACCGCCGGCGCCGTCACCGGCGTGGGCGCGGGGCTCTTCGTGTCGGACGCGGGCTTGGTCTCCTTGCTGCAGGCGACGAGGGCGAGGGCGAGAACGGCGGCGGTGCGCATGGCGTTCATCTTTATAGCTCCTAGAGCGAGGCGTGGCAGATGGCTCCGAGCGTCTCGCGGAGGTAGCGCACCGCGAGCTGCACGGTCTTGTCGTCTTCCTTGAGCGGGGGCGCGACCTCCATCACGTCGCCGCCGATGAGGCCGACCTCGCTGCCGAGGCGGCGGATCAGCTCGACGACGAAGTCGGGCTCGAGCCCGCCCGGCTCCGGCGTGCCGGTGGCGTCGGCCCACTTCGCGTCGGTGCCGTCGATGTCGTTCGAGAAGTACACGCCGGAGACCTTCTTCTCTTTCAGGTGGGCGACGAGGCGATCGAGAGAACCCGCCGGGTCGCGCAAACATTCCTCCGCCCAGAACTGCCGCACGCCGAGGCCGGACTCCCAGTGGCCGCGGTCGTGCCGCGACGCGCGGGTGCCGACCTGCACGAGGCGGCCGTCGCGCCCGAAGATCTCGTTGATGTGCCACGACCACGTCGCGAAGCAGATCTTGATCCCGAGCCGATGCTCGAGGAGATCGGTGTGCGCGTCGGGCTGCACGACGCCCCAGCGGTCCTTGCGCGCGCGAGAGAGGGCGGACACGGCGGGCCAGGCGGTGGAGTGATCGCCGCCGAGGATCACCGGCGCGACGTTCGGGTTCAGCGAAAATACGAGGTCGAGCGCGCGCTCGGCGATCGAGAGCGGCGAGACCGGGAGCGCTTCGCTCACGTTCGGGTAGAGCGCGGCGCGCGTGGCGGCCTTCTGTCCCTCCGAGAGCATCTCGTCGTGGAGGAGCTGCGGGACGACGAACACGTCGCCGACGTCGACGACGCCGAGCTCGTCGGCGCGATCGGGGAGCTCTGGCAGCGCGTCGAGGAGCGCGCTCCGCATCGCCTGCGGCCCGAGGTTCGCGCCGCGGCGGAAGCCGGCGCCCACGTCGGAGGGGATGCCGAGCACGATCGCGCGCGCGGTGGCGATCCGCGCGAGGTTGTCGCGGAAGCGCGCGTCGACCTCGGCCGCGGACCCGGCGCGGTAGAGGCGCCTCTGCATCGCCTCCTGCTCTGCGCGCCCGGTGGAGACGAGGTAGAGCCCACCCCCGGCGGGCCGAAGCAGCAGCGCGAGCTCCTCGAGCGGCGTCACGCCGTCACCGTAGCACTACCGCTCTATCTTCACTTCTTCGTAGTCGTTCGGATTGAGGCCGAGCGCGCGGAGCTTCTCGAGGTCCGTCGTCGTGTCGCCGCCGACGTAGGTGTGGTTGTTCTTGTTGAAGAAGTAGCGGTCGTAGCTCCCGTCGACCTGGTAGGTCTTGCCGCTCGCGTCGACGACGGTGCGCTCCTCGTTGATGTAGTTCAGGAACGCGCGGTGCTGCGCGTCGCTCGACGCCATCCGCGCGTTGTACGCCGCCATGTTCGCGTCGGCCTGCGCGTGGATCGCCGACATCCGCGCCTGATGCCGCTGCGCGCTCGCCTGGAGCGCGGCCATGTTCTGCTGATGCTGCGCCTGGAGCTGGCGCCCGAACGCGTCGATCTGCGCCATCTGCGCCTGATGCTTGCGCGCCTGCTCCGCCTGCCACGCCGGGTTCATGCGATGCGTGCGGCTCATCGCGTCGAGCATCGGGAGGTACGGCTTCGGGTCCCCCGCCGCCGCGATGCCCGACACGGTCGCGATCCAGAACGGACCGCTGTCGACCGTGCTCCCGAGGACGAGGCCGCGCATCGGCTTGCCTTGATCGGTGTACCGGAACGCGACCCGCGCCGCGGTCGGGACCATCTTCACCCCCGCCTCGACGAATTGCTGCGCCGACCTCGCCTCCGCCTCGGCGTCGGGCGCCGTCTCTTCGAGCGCGAAGCCCGGGAGCGCGCCGAACTTCTTCTTCACGTAATCCGGGAAATACGTGGTCGCCCGCACGAACGGCTCGATCTTCATGCGCGGGTTGAACCGCTGCATCTCGCGGTGGACCGGCGTCGCGTGGGCCGGGCTCCAGTACTGCGGGAGGCCGGGGTCGCCGAAGTAGAGGAGGACGCTCCCGTCGGGGCTGATCGCGGTCGCGACCATCGAGTGGACGTCGAACACGCGCGCGGAGTAGGCGCGGTTCTGCCAGCCCTTCGGCATGCCGAGGGTGAACGCGTCCTCGACCGGATCCTTCACCGTCTCGAGCTCGGTCGTCGGCGGCGTCGTGGCCGGCGCGGCCGAGGCAGAAGCAGAAGCAGACACGGCGGGCGTGGCCTTTCCGCCCTCCGTGCGCTTGCAGCACACGAGCACGGCGAGCGCCGCGACCAAGGAGATCCGTGAAAGCGAGAGCACGGGGGACCGCGCGATAGTAGCCTTCATTCATGCTCCGCATCGCGTCGATCCTCGCGATCTCGCTCGCGCTCGCCGGGTGCGGCGAGAAGCCCGTCACGTGCAAGGAGTTCGACACGGAGTCGCGCGGTCGCGCGAGCGTCACGACCTTCGCCAAGCCCGTGAACGGAAAGGTCTGGTCGCAGTGCTCCGACGGCAAGGTGCGGAAGGTCACCTGCACGCCGGGCCACCTCAGCGCGTGGAAGTGCCTCTGCAACGTCGACGGCCAGGACAAGGTCGAGGCGCGCCGCGACAAGGACGTCGCCGACGATCGCGCCGCCGCCACGACCGAGGCGAACGCGATGTGCGAGTGGAAGATCCAGTAGCTACGCCCTCGCCGCTTCCCGGATGTCGGGGACCTCGAGGACGGTCTTCGGGTAGCCGCGCTGCACGCAGTGGATCATCGCGCGGCCGACGTCGGCGACCGTGCTCACGCTGCGCGGCGCGACGACGTCGAGCACAGGGTAGAGCGCGCCGAGCACGCGGTAGAGCGCCTTCACCTTCCCCTGATCGGGATCGGGCTTCATGATGCCGGGGCGGAAGTTGTAGACCGCCTCGAACGGGAGGCGCGCGAGCGCGTTCTCCGCCCTCCCCTTCACGCGCGCCCACATCACGCGCCCCTCCTCGCTCCCGTCGGTGCTCATGCCGGAGACGTGGCAGAGCACCATCTGCGGGTTCAACGCGAGGACCGTCTCCGCGAAGTGGAGCGCCATGTCGTGGGTGATCTTCGTGTACGCCTCCTCGCTCATGCCGACCGAGCTGACGCCGGCGCAGTAGAAGCACGCGTCGTAGCCGACGAGCTCCCCCTTCACCGCGGCGAGGTCCATGAAGTCGCGGACGACGAGCTGCTTCAGCTTCGCCTCGTGCCGCTCGTTGGGGCGGCGGTCGACGCAGAGGACGCTCGTGACGTCCGGATGACGGAGGCACTCCGCCAAGACGCCGCTCCCGACGTAGCCCGTCGCGCCCGTGA
This sequence comes from Labilithrix sp., assembly GCA_019637155.1. NCBI lineage: Bacteria > Pseudomonadati > Myxococcota > Polyangiales > Labilitrichaceae > Labilithrix > Labilithrix sp. Next base: position 99,332 of record JAHBWE010000020.1, read on the forward strand.
TGATGACCTTCATCCCTCGCCCACCATGAGCCGCACCTCGCCCGACGCGACCCTCGTTGTGATGCCGCCCGCCTCGACGAGGAGTCGGCCGTCCGCGTCGATCCCGCGCGCGACGCCGTCGACGCCTTCGCCGATCACGCGCTTGCCCGCGAGCGCGTCGTGCTGGGAGAGCCGCGCCTGGAGCACGCCGAGCCCGCGCTGGAGGACGCGCGGGGCGTCACGCTCGAGCCCCGCGAGCACGGCGGCGAGGAGCGCGGCGCGATCGGTGCGCCCGCCTTCGAGCGCGAGCGACGTCGCGATCGCGGCGAGCTCCGGCGGAAAATCGCGCGTGTGCACGTTGATCCCGACGCCGGCGACGATGCTCTCGACCTTCGCGCCGGCGAGCGACGACTCCACGAGCACGCCCGCGATCTTCTTGTCGCGCACGAGCACGTCGTTCGGCCACTTCACCATCGCCGCGGCGTCGTCGCCGAGCGCGTGCGCGATCGCGTCCCGCACCGCCAGGCCGGCGACGAGCGAGACGAGCGGCACCCGCGCCGGCGCGCAGGGGACGCGGAGCAGGACGGAGAAGAGGAGCGACGAGCCGGGCGCGGCGCTCCAGGTGCGGCCCTGCCGCCCGCGGCCGTGCGTCTGCGCCTCCGCGATCCAGAGCGCGCCGTGCGCCGCGCCCTCCTTCGCCGCCGCCTTCGCGTCGTCGTTCGTCGAGCCGGTCTCCGCGACGTGGTGCAGCGGCGCCCCGAGCGTGACGCCGCGCGCGGCGAGCAGGAGCGGGAGCTCCGCGAGATCGTCCACTACCTCGCGCTCACTTCGCGCTCACTTCGCGCTCACGAAGTCGAAGCCGATGTCGGCGGCGGGGGTGGAGTGCGTCAGCGCGCCGACGCTGATCGCGTCGACCCCGGCGCGCGCGAGCTCGGCGATCCGCCCCTCCGTGATGCCGCCGGAGGCCTCGAGCAGCGCGCGGCCGCGCGTGCGGCGCACCGCTTCCTCCGTCGTCTCGGTGTCCATGTTGTCGAGGAGCACGATGTCCGCGCCGGCGGAGAGCGCCTCCTCGAGCTGCTCGAGCGAGTCGACCTCGCACTCGATCTTGCTCGTGTGCGGCGCGCGCGCGCGGGCGGCCTCGATCGCCTGGCGCACGCCGCCCGCCGCGACGATGTGGTTGTCCTTGATGAGGACGGCGGAGCCGAGGTCGTTGCGATGGTTGTGCCCGCCGCCGCGGCGCACCGCGTACCGCTCGAGGAGGCGGAGGCCCGGCGTCGTCTTGCGCGTGTCGGTGATGCGCGTCTTGCTCCCGGCCGGGAGCGCGTCGACGTAGCGCCGCGTCGCGGTCGCGATCCCGCACATCCGCTGGATCAGGTTGAGCGAGACGCGCTCGGCGGTGAGGAGCGAGCGCGCGCGCCCGACGACGGAGTAGAGGACGGCGCCCCCCTCGACCTTCGCGCCCTCCGCGACCTTCGCCGTGAACTTCAGGGTCGGGTCGACGGTGAGGAACACGCGCTCGGCGACGGGCAAGCCGGCGACGACCATCACCTTGCGCGCGACGCCGTGACCGGTCGCCTGCGCGCCTTCGGGGACGCACGCCTCCGTCGTGACGTCGCCGGCGCCGAGGTCCTCCTCCAGCGCGCGCACGACGATGGCATCGATCAACGAAAGCGGTAGCTCGGTGGCGCTCATCGCGCGCGAGTATGCCATGACGCTCGAGCAAAGGTGCTAAGACGGGAGGCATTCGCGCGTGACCCTCCCCGCCGCGTTCTCACTGACGTCGGCTTCGGTCGGCCTCCTCGCCGCGCTCCTCGCGCTCGGGATGTCCTCCGCGCCGGGCTGGCGCGAGCTCCGGTGGTTCGCGCTCTGCGCGACCTTCGCGGCGTTCTTCAACCTCGCGAACATCCCGACCACGCTGCCGTGGGTCGCCGAGCCGACGCTCCTCTTCACCGCGCGGCTCAGCCTCTTCTTCGGCGGCCTCCACACCGTGACGTGGTTCGTCTTCATCGCCGCGCGCGAGCGGAGAGCCCTCTCCCGCCTCGAGCGCGCCGCGATCGGCGTCGGCATCACGTTCTCCGTCCTCACCCTCGTGCCGGGCGTGATCCTCGAGGAGGACCTCAACGCGCGCCACGTCCCGCTCGTCGCGGCGACCTACCGCGACGCGACGCCGACGCTCCTCGGCGAGATCGCGATCGTCGACTACGTCGCGAGCGTGATGTTCCTCCTCGGCCGCGCGCTCCGCGACTGGCGGCGCGGCGACAGCGACGGCGGCACGCACGCGCTCGCGCTCAGCTTCGTCCTCGTCGGCGCGGTGCACGACGGGCTCGCGACCGGCAACATCATCCGCAGCCCCTACATCCTCGACTTCTCGCTCGTCGCCTTCGTCCTCGTCGTCGGAGCGTCGATCACGTCGCGCTTCGTCGCGAGCGCGCGGGCGCTCGAGCGATCGAAGCGGAAGCTCGAGGTCGCGCAGGCCCAGCTCGTCGCGAAGGAGCGGCTCGCCGCGCTCGGCGAGCTCTCCGCCGTCGTCGCGCACGAGGTCCGGAACCCGCTCGCGGTGGTGTTCAACGCGCTCGCGAGGCTGCGCCGCGTGCAGACCACGGACGAGGAGCACGCCGCGCTCTTGCGGATCCTCCAGGAGGAGGCGGAGCGGCTGCGCGACATCGTGAGCGACCTCCTCGAGTTCGCGAGCCCCCGCCCGCCGGTGCTCGCGCCGGCCTCGCTCGACGAGATCGTCCGCGGCGCCGCCCTCGCCGCGCGCAACGTCGTCGGCTCGGCGGAGAGCGACGTCGTCGTCGAGGTCGGCCCGAGCACCGAGCTCGAGTGCGACGAGCGGCTCGTGCGCCAGGCCGTCCTCAACCTCGTCACGAACGCGCTCCAGGCGAGCGGCCGCGCGGGGCCGGTGCGCGTCACGATCCGCGGCGCCGCCGACGATCCCGCGATCACGGTCCGCGTCGCCGACGACGGCGACGGCGTCCCGGACGACCTCCGCGAGCGCGTCTTCACCCCGTTCTTCTCGACGCGACCGAAGGGCACCGGCCTCGGCCTCGCCGTCGTCCGCCGCTGCGCCGAGGCCCACGGCGGCAAGGTCTCCCTCCACCCCAACCGCCCCCGCGGCGCCTCGTTCGAGCTCGAGCTCCCCCGCCGCTCCCGCCCCTCCGTGACGACGTGAACCCCTCTGCGGGGGTCTGGGGGCGGCGGAGCGCGCCCCGCGCGCGTAAAGGCCCCCAGCGGGAGAGCTCGAGAGGGCAGCGCCCTCTCGAATCAATAGACCCGGAAGCCCTTCCCCAGCGTCTCGCTGAATAGGTTGCACATTGCATGGAATGCGATTCCGGCGCCGACGCCCTTCGTGCGGAGGCGGAGCCAGCCGAAGAGGAGCGAGGGGAAGAAGACGGCGAGGCGCGCGGGCTCGCGGATCGTCGCGAAGTGGCCGAGCGCGAAGATGACGCTCGTGACGAGGACGGCGACGCCGACGTCGGCGCCGAAGATGCGGACGCGGAACGGCAGCGCCTCGTCGAGCCGCGACTGGAGGTAGCCGCGATAGAACGCCTCCTCCGGGAGCGCGATGATCACGAGCTGACCGAACGCCTCGTTGATCCCGTCGTTCGCGCCGAACGGGAAATGGAAGGTCCCGCGCGGGTGCCAGAAGTAACGCCAGCCGACGAAGAACGGGACGTAGAAGATCAGCGCGCACGCGAGCGACCACCCCAGCGCCTGGCGGAGGGCGCGCAAGAGACGCGGGACGTCCACCTTGCCCGGGAGCACGAGACCGCCGAGCGCGAGGCCGAACGCCTCGACGCGGGAGTCTTCGCCGCGCCAGACGAGCGCCCACGTCGCGCCGAGGAACACGAAGCCCACCACCGTCGCGACGTACTTGTCCGGCACGAAGGCGGAGGCCACGGTCACGACCGCGGTCACGATCGCGGCGACGAGGAGGGCTTCGACGAGCGCGCGGCGGCGGATGGGCGTCAGCGACACGTCAGACGAGCGGCGTAGATCTCGGGCGTGCCCTTCGCGGTGTCGGAGTCCTGCCACGCGAGGTACCACTCGTTCTTCTCCGCGCCCGCGCTGATCGACGGCGGCGGCACGGACGGATCGAAGATGCGGAACGCGGAGGAGGGCGGGAGCACCGGGCCGCCGTCGTTCAAGGTCGTGAACTTGATGTACGGCTTCTCGTACCAGGCGACCGCGACCTGCCCGTTGTTCACGCCGAGCGACGGGTGACCGCCCTTGCTCGAGAGCACCTTGCGCCAGAGCACCTTGTTCTGGACCGGATCGATCTTCGCGATCGACGCGCCGCCGGCCTCGACGTGCCACACGATGAAGCAGCCGTCGTTGCCGCACGCGATCGCGGGCGCGTCCGCGGGCGTCTTCTCCTCCGAGACCATCGAGACGTCGCCCATCGTGCGATCGCCGCGGTTCTGCGTCGTGTTCTCGTCGAGGCCCTTCTCCGCCTGCTCGAGCGAGACGCGCATGCGCATGATCGCGTGGGTCTTGTCCTTGCCGCTCTCGCTCTCGAGCTTGTACGCGACGAGGAGCGTGTTCGCCGCGACCGCGACGCTCGGGTGCTTCACGCGCGGGGGCGGGTTCTTCGAGCGCGGCGGCGCGTAGTAGTCGGTGAGGCGGCGGTCCGGCGTCACCGTGCCGAGCTCGTTCGAGATGTGCCGCGCGTAGAGATCGTGATCGTTCTCCTTGTCTCGATCGTCCTGCCACACGACCCAGAAGCCCTCCGGCCCCTTGTCGACCGCGGGGAAGAACTGCCCCGGACGCGGGTTGCCGCCGATGCGGACGACCTGGCCCTTGTACTGATCGATGTTGCCGTTGCCGTCGAGGAGGCGCGCGTGGACGCCGGCCTCCTTCCCCTTCTCGTCCTGATAGACGAGCACGAGGCGATCGGAGCCGATGACGGCGAGCTTCGGCGTGTCGGCGCTGGTCGCGTCCGGGGTGAGGTCGCGCACGGAGTTGAGCGACTTGCCGGTCGGATCGATCGCGACGCCGTAGGCGTGGTCGGAGCCCTGCCGCTCGTGGTCGTCGATCCAAGTGACGAGCGCGCCCTTCGAGATCGGGGCGATCGCGGGCACGCCGGCGCGGCGGTTCGTCTCGAGGCGCGGATGCGCGAAGGCGACCGCCTTGCACGGGCCGTTCGCGGTGTTCGACTTCTCGGCGACCTTGACCTGCTCCGTGAACACCGCCGCGACCTTCGCCGCCGCGGGCCCCTGCTCGGCGGCCTCCTTGAACTTCTTCTGCGCGGCGGCGTAGTCCCCGACGCTGAAGAGGCGCTGCCCCTCCGCGAGGATCGGGACCCACTTCGGCTCGTCCGGCGGCGGCAGGTCGTTCGCGGTGGTGTTGACGCCGATCGGCGTGCCCGACGTCGTCGACGCGACGATGGGCGCGAAGATCTGCGGGCTCAGCGCGCTGACCCACACGAAGATCGCCATCGACACGCCGAGGACGAGGAAGCCGCTCGCGAGCGCGAGCCGGACCGGCGACAGCTTCCGCGGCGGGGGCTCGTCGGGCTGCGACGTGGTGGTGGGGATGTCGGTCGACGCGCGGCCGTTGACGAGCGGGAGCGGCTCGCTCGCCGTGCTCGCGCGCCCGCCGTTGAGCGGCCCGTCCACCGCGCGCCGGCTCGAAGGCACCGCCGGCATGTTCATGCCGCGCGCGGAGGCGGCGGAGGGCTGGAGCGCGAGCACGTCGGCCGCGCCCTGCGGAGAGATGCGTGGATGCGGGCCGGTCCCGAGCGGCAAGCCGGGGAAGCTCGCGCTCGAGACGGGGCGCTGACCCCACGCCTCGACGAACGCGTCGGCGAGCTCCTTCGCGCTCTGGTACCGGTTCGCGGGATCGCGCTCGAGGCACTTCTTGAACCACGCGTCGAACGAGGGCGGGAGGTCCGCGCGCTGCTGCGACGGCACCGGGATCGGGCCGGTCGCGATCGACGCGAAGGTCATCGCTACGCCCTGGTCCATGTTCCAGACCGGGCGCCCGATGAGGCACTCGTAGGCCATGCAGCCGAGCGCCCAGAGGTCGGCGCGGTGATCGACGTTGCCCTGCCCCTTCACCTGCTCGGGGGACATGTACGCCGGCGTTCCGAAGACGGCGCCTTCGCGCGTGAGGCGCTTGGCCGCCTTCTCCTCCGGGTTCACCGGCGCGTAGAACTTGGCGAGGCCGAAGTCGAGGATCTTGACGATGTCGTGCTGGTCCTCGCCCTTCGTGAGGAAGATGTTCTCCGGCTTCAGGTCGCGGTGGACGATGCCGGACGAGTGCGCCTTCACGAGACCGCGCGAGGTGTGGACGATGACGCGGATCGTCGTCTCGAGGTCGATGATGCGCACCCGCGCCATGCGGTCGTAGAGCGACTCGCCTTCGAGGAGCTCCATCGCGATGAAGGGGCGGCCGTCGTCGAGGCGGCCGGAGTCGTAGACGTCGACGATGTACGGGCTGCGAACGCTCGCGGCGGCGCGGGCCTCGCGGAAGAAGCGCTCGATGACGATGGTGGACGCGGCCAGCTCCGCCGCGAGCACCTTCACCGCGACTTTCTTGTCGAGCGACAGCTGCATCGCCTCGTACACCGCGGCCATGCCGCCGCGTCCGATCTCCCGGACGACGCGGTACTTGCCGACCAGGATGGTCCCGACCGGAATCTTCGAATCGTTGCCAGACACCTGGGAAACTCGTCGAAAGGCTACGCTGTTTCGCAGGCAAACGAAAAGGCTTACCGTGAGGCGGTGGACGACGACGCGCGCCGGAAGCGATTCGAGGCGATCGGCGAAATTGCGGCCGAGATCGCGCACGAGCTCCGCAATGCCTTGCAGATCGTCTCCGCGAACGTGTATCTCGCGCGCCAGAGCGCCGGCGCGCCGGGCGCGAGCGAGCCGTTCCTCGCGAAGGTCGAGCGAAGCACGCGGATTGCCCAAGGAATCGTCGACGACCTCATGGCCCTCGCGCGAGGTGAGGCGATCCACGCGGAGCCTTACCCGGTGGCCGATCTCCTACCTCTCGGGAGAGAGCTGCTCCTCGGTGAGGCGGATCACATCGACGACGTCGACCCACCCGACCTCGAGGTCCGCGCCCATCAGGGCCTCGCCGCGCGGCTCCTCCACGTCCTCTACGAGAACGCGATCCAGGCGAGCCGTCCGCGGCGGGTCGGGATCACGACGCGCGCGCGGAGGGCCGGGGACCGCGTGAGGATCGAGGTCTCCGACGACGGGCCGGGCGTCCCGGAGAAGATCCGCGGCACGCTCTTCGAGCCGCTCGTCACGGAGCGCCCCGGCGGCACCGGCCTCGGCCTCGCGCTCGCGCGCCGGATCGTGGACGCGCACGGCGGCTCCATCGCCCTCCGCGGCGCGTCGACCTTCGCGATCGAGCTGCCGTCATGACGAAGCGCTGGCCGATCGCGCTCGGGTGCCTCGTCGTCGCGGCGGTGGCGCTCTACTTCACGTTCTTCCGCGAGAGCGACGAGAACGCGATCAAGCGCGTGCTCGCGCAGTTCGCGACCATCGTCTCGGTGAAGGACGGCGACACGATCATCTCGCGGACCGCGCGGATGCGGAGCAAGATGCAGGACGTCGTGACCGACGGCGTCTCCGCCCACGTCGCGGAGCTGAACGTCGACGTCCGCGGCCGCGAGAAGCTCGAGGAGGACGCGATCAAGGTCGGCCTCGTCTACGCGAGCGCAGACTGCACGTTCGTCACGAAGAAGATCGAGATCGACCCCGCCGCGACGTTCGCGAAGGTCGACGCGACCGCGCTCGTCACCGCCAACCGCGGCGGCGAGCGCAAGGTCGACAAGCGCGAGGTCCACTTCCTCCTCCGCAAAGACGGCGGCTGGAAGATCGACTCGATCGACGTCGCGCCGGTCAGCGCGGACTGACCGTCAGCCGAACGCGTGGCGGCGGCCGGCCCAACCCATGATCGCGAGGACGATCAGCGCGCCGACGATGCTGCCGATGAAGCCGGAGGCGTGAAGGTCGAGGATCGGCGTGCCCGAGAAGACGTTGCCGATGACGCCGCCGACGAAGGAACCGGCGATCCCGACGAGCGCGGTGGAGAGGAAGCCCATCGATTGGCGGCCCGGCATGATCGCGCGCGCGAGGAAGCCGACGATGAGACCGAACAGGAGAAACATGAGGATCGACATGGTGATCGGAAGAGCAAGGCGCGCGCCACCCGCACGTGCGCGGATCTCTGCGGGATCGCCAAGGCCGCGCTCCGGCGGGACCGTGCGCCGGGGCGCGTTGCCCCGATCGCGCGCGCGATCTAAGGAGGCGTGTTCCGCATGCTTCCCATCCGCCTCCGCGGAGCTTCGACCCACAACCTTCGCGCCGTCGACCTCGAGCTCGCGCCCGGCGAGCTCGTCGCGCTCACCGGGCCGAGCGGCTCCGGCAAGTCGTCGCTCGCGCTCGACACCCTCTACGCGGAGGGACAGCGCCGCTTCGTCGAGAGCTTCAGCCCCTACGCGCGCCAGTTCCTCGAGCGGCTCGAGCGTCCGCCCGTGCGCGCGCTCGAGCCCGTCGCCGCCACGGTCGCGGTCGATCGCCGCGCGCCGGTGAAGTCGAGCCGCTCCACCGTCGCGACGCTCACCGACCTCGAGCCGTACCTCGCGGCGCTCTTCGCGTGCGAGGCGGTGCCGTCGTGCCCCGACTGCGGGACGGAGGCGGTCCCCACCTCGGCGGTGGACGCCGCGGCGCGCGCGGTGACGGCGATGGCGGATCGCCGCGCCGCGATCAGCTACCCCGTCCGCGTCGAGACGGCGGAGGCGTACCTCGAGCTCCGCGAGTCGCTCGTGAAGGACGGGTACCGCCGGCTCGTCGTCGGCGGCGCGGTCCGCGAGATCGACGACGTGAAGCCGAGCGAGGCAGGACGCCCCGACGTCGCCGTCGAGGTCGTCGTCGATCGACTGAAGGTCGGCGCGGGCGAGCGGCGGCGGCTGCAGCACGCGATCGAGCAAGCCTGGGAGCGAGGCGGCGGGCGCGCCGAGCTGCGCGCCCTCGACGGCGCGGCCGCGCACGTCGCGATCGGGCGCGGGCTCGTGTGCACCGGCTGCGCGCGCTCCTTCGATCCGCCGCGGCCCGGCCTCTTCTCGTACAACTCGCCGCTCGGCGCGTGCGCCGACTGCCGCGGCTTCGGCCGCATCATCGCGGTCGACTGGGACAAGGTCATCCCCGACAAGGAAAAGACGATCGCGAAGGGCGCGATCAAGGCGTGGTCGGGCAAGACGAGCACGTGGGAGCGCGGCGTCCTGGAGCGGTTCGCGAAGAAGCGGAAGATCCCGCTCGACGTCGCGTGGTCGAAGCTCACCGACGAGCAGCGCCGCCTCGTCATCGAAGGCGAAGGCACCTGGGACGGCGGGAAGTACCCCGGCGTCGCGGCGTGGTTCAAGTGGCTCGAGACGCGCACGTACAAGATGCACGTCCGCGTCTTCCTCTCGCGCTATCGCGACTACGTCCCGTGCGGCACGTGCGCCGGCGCGCGCCTCAACAGGGCCGCGCGCACGTACCGCGTCGATGGCAAGGACCTCGGCGCGTGGCACGCGCTCACGGTCGGCGACGCGCTCGAGCGCGTCCGTGCGCTCGAGCCCGCGAGCCCGCAGGGCAAGCGCGTGAAGACGGAGCTCGCCTCGCGGCTCGGCTACCTCGACGCGGTCGGCCTCGCGTACCTCACGCTCGATCGCCAGGCGCGCACGCTCTCCGGCGGCGAGGCGCAGCGCGCGTCGCTCACGACCGCGCTCGGCGCCTCCCTCACCGGCACGCTCTTCGTCCTCGACGAGCCCACCGTCGGCCTCCACGCGACCGACGTGCCGCGCCTCGCGCGCGCGATGGATGACCTCGCGCGCGCGGGCAACACCGTCCTCGTCATCGAGCACGACCGCACGGTGGTGGAGCGCTGCGACCGCGTCGTCGAGCTCGGGCCGGGCGCCGGACCGCGCGGCGGCGCCGTGCTCTTCGACGGCACGCCCGCCGCCCTCGCGAAGAGCGACACCGCGACCGGACGCGCGTGGCGCAAGGACGACGGCGGGACGACGAAGCGCCGGAAGCCCCTCGATTGGCTCGAGGTCCGCGGCGCGCGCGAGAACAACCTCGCGATCGATCGCCTGAAGGTCCCGCTCGGCGTCCTCTGCGCGATCACGGGGCCGTCCGGCTCGGGCAAGAGCACGCTCGCGGAGGACGTGCTCTACCGCACGATCGCGAAGCGGACCGGCGAGAGCGTCCCGAAGGCCGGCGCGTGCGACGGCGTCGACGGCGGCGAGCTCCTCGTCCGCGCGGTGCTCGTCGATCAGTCGCCGCTCGGGCGCACCGCGCGCGGCAACGCCGCGACGTACACGAAGGCGTGGGACCGCGTCCGCGCGCGCTTCGCGGCGGAGCCGGAGGCCGCGCGCCGTGGCCTCGCCGCCGCGTCGTTCTCGTTCAACGTGCCGGGCAAGGGCCGCTGCGAGACCTGCGCGGGCGAGGGCTACGAGACGGTCGAGATGCAGTTCCTCGCCGACGTGATGCTGCTCTGCCCGGTCTGCCACGGGAAGCGCTTCGACGGCGAGGTCCTCGCGGTGACGCACCGAGGGAAGACGGTCGCCGACGTGCTCGCGATGACGATCGAGGAGGCGCTCGCGTTCCTGTCGCCGCCGGGGCGCGATCGCGACTACGCGCTCGAGCGGATGCTCGAGCCGCTCGTGCAGGTCGGGCTCGGGTACCTGCCGCTCGGTCAGCCGCTCTCCACCCTCTCCGGCGGCGAGGCGCAGCGCATCAAGCTCGCGCGCGCGCTCTCGAGCGACACCCTCGGCACGCTCTTCGTCGTCGACGAGCCGAGCGCGGGGCTCCACGCGGAGGACGCCGAGCACGTCGTCGCCGCGCTGCGCTCGCTCGTCGAGGGAGGCGCGTCGGTCGTGATGGTCGAGCACGATCTCTCGGTCATCGCAGAGGCGGACTGGGTCATCGACCTCGGCCCCGGCGGCGGCCCGCGCGGCGGCCGTGTCTGCGCGGAAGGAACGCCGCGGCAGATCGCGCGCGCGAAGACCAAGACGGGCGAGGCGATGCGCGCCACGCGGCGGCCACGCGCCGAGTCGCGCGTCCCGAAGGGCACGGCCGCGGACGCGGTGACGGTCGTGCACGCGCGCGAGCACAACTTGAAGGACGTCTCGTGCAAGGTCCCGCACGGGAAGCTCTGCGTCGTCACCGGCCCCTCCGGCTCCGGCAAGAGCTCGCTCGCGTTCGACGTCGTGTTCGCGGAGGGGCAGCGCCGCTTCATGGAGACGCTGACGCCGTACGCGCGCCAGTTCCTCCCCACCCTGCCGCGCCCCGACGTCGACCTCGTCACCGGCGTCCCGCCGTCGATCGCGCTCGAGCAGCGCACGTCGCGCGCGGGCGCGAGCTCCACTGTCGCGACCGTGACCGAGATCGCGCACTACCTCCGCCTCCTCTACGCGAAGGTCGGGGACCTCTTCTGTCCCGACTGCGGAGGACACGTCGCGCCCGCGGCCCCGGACGCGCTGTTCGCCCGGCTCCGCCGCCTCAAGGGCAAGCGCACGCTCTACGCGCCCGTCGTCCGCGAACGCAAAGGGACGTACCTCGACGTGTTCACCGCCGCCGCGCGCGCGGGGGTGCAGACCGCGCGCGTCGACGGCGCGATCGCGCTTGTCGATCCGCCGCCGCGCCTCGTGAAGACGAAGGAGCACTCGATCGATCTCATCCTCCACTACGGCTCCTTCGACACGCTCGATCGCGCGGTCTTCGATCGTGCGCTCGCGTGGGCGGCGGGCGCGGTGCGCGTCGCGGAGGGGCCGCCGACCGCGCGGCCGTCCGCGACGGAGACGCTCCACTCCACCGCGCGCGCGTGCGGCGCGTGCGGCACCGGCATCCCCGAGCTCGATCCGCGCTGGTTCTCGTTCAACACGAAGCAGGGTCAGTGCGGCGCGTGCGAAGGCACCGGCGTCCGCGGCGGGCTCGCGGAGGACGAAGAGCACGAGGACAACGGGCGCCCGCGCGAGAAGTGCCGCGCGTGCGACGGCGATCGCCTCGCGCCGATCCCGCGCGCGGTGCGCTTCGGCGGCGAGACGTACCCGCGCTTGATGGAGCACTCCGTCGCCGCCGCGCTCGCGCGCATCGAAGCGGTCACGCTCGAAGGCGACGCCGCCACGATCGCGAAGGCGCCGCTCGCGGAGCTCACGCGCCGGCTCCGCTTCGTCGCCCTCGTCGGCCTCGGTTATCTCGGCCTCGGCCGCGCCGCGAGCACGCTGTCCGGCGGAGAGATGCAGCGGCTCCGTCTCTCCGCCCAGCTCGGGAGCGGCCTCACCGGCGCGCTCTACGTCCTCGACGAGCCCACGATCGGGCTCCACCCTCGTGACACGACGCGCCTCATCGGGAACCTCCGCGCGCTCGTCGACACCGGCTCCACCGTCCTCGTCGTGGAGCACGACGCGTCGATCATCCTCGCCGCCGATCACCTGACCGACCTCGGTCCCTCCGGCGGCCGCAACGGCGGGCACATCGTCGCGGAGGGCTCGCCCGCCGCGGTGCTCGCGTCGCCCGCGTCGCCGACCGGTCAGGTGCTGCGCGCGCCGCTCGGCGTGGTGCGCCCTCGCCGCCCGATGAGCGACGTGTGGATCGAGCTCGAGGGCGCGCGCGCGAACAACTTGAAGGACGTGACGTTCCGCGTGCCGGCGGGGCGCATGTGCGTCGTCGCGGGCGTGAGCGGCTCGGGCAAGAGCACGCTCGTGCAGAAGGTCTTCTTCCCCGCGCTCCGGAGGCAGCTCGGCCTCGTCGCGCCGCATCCGGGCCCTCATCGATCGATCAAGGTCCCGAAGACGGTCCGCCGCGCGCTCGCGGTCGATCAGTCGCCGATCGGGCGCACGCCGCGCTCGGTGCCGGCGACCTTCCTCGGGATCTGGGACGAGATCCGGAAGCTCTTCGCGTCGCTGCCGGAGTCGAAGGTCCGCGGCTTCTCGCCGGCGCGCTTCTCCTTCAACACGCCGAACGGCGGCCGCTGCACCGCGTGCGACGGGCAAGGCGCGATCGTCGCGGAGATGAGCTTCCTCCCCGAGGTCGTCACGCCGTGCGAGACGTGCCAGGGCATGCGCTTCGAGCCGTCGACGCTCGACGTGACGTGGATGGGCCTCTCGATCGGCGAGGTGCTGAAGCTCTCGGCGGAGGACGCGGCGGAGCTGTTCGCCGCGCATCCGAAGATCGCGCGCCCGCTCCGGACTCTCACCGAGCTCGGCGTCGGCTACGTGTCGCTCGGTCAGGGCTCGAACACGCTCTCCGGCGGCGAGGCGCAGCGCCTCAAGCTCGCGGGCGAGCTCACCGCCGGGTCCGCGCACGAGCCGACGGTCTACGTCCTCGACGAGCCGACGACGGGGCTTCACCTGTCCGACGTCGCGCGCCTCGTGAAGGTGCTCGATCGCCTCGTCGAGCGCGGCGACACGCTCGTCATCGTCGAGCATCACCCCGACGTGATCGCGAACGCGGACTGGGTGGTGGAGCTCGGGCCGGAGGCGGGCGACGCCGGCGGTCAGATCGTCTTCGAAGGCGAGCCGAAGGCGCTCCTCAAGAAGAAGACCGCGACCGGAAAGGCGCTCTCCGCTTCGTCCGCCTCATCCGCCGCGTCCGCCGAAGCACGAGCGTAGGAACGCCACACGCGCGTGTGCCCGCCCCGGCGCGCGACGCTCGAGATTTTGCGTGCGCTCCGCGTGGATCGCGAGGCATGCTCGATGCAATGCCGCCCGGTACTGTGGACAAAGGACTCTGCATCGTACTGACGTTGACGACGGGCGCGGCGCTGTTCGCCGCGGAGGCGTGTAGCAACGAGACGGACCGACCGCCGGTGACCGATCAGCTCGGCAACGAGCCGAACCCTGGCGGCAACGCGGGGCAAGGCACCGTCGCCGGTGGCGAGGGCGCGCCCGGCGGAGGCGACGACACCGGCGGCGCCGGCGGCGGCGCCGCCGACAGCAACCCGAACGGCGCGATCCCTCCCGCCGGCACGACGCCCACACAACCAGGCGCAGGCACCGGCGCGACGACATCAACCGGCGGCCTCGGCACGACATCAACCGGCGGCCTCGGCACCTCGAGCGGAACCTCGAGCGGAACCTCAGGCTAGTTTTCTTGTTCGAGAGGGCTCTGCCCTCTCGAGCTCTCCCGCCGGGGGTTTCTCTCTCTTGTTCGAGAGGGCTCTGCCCTCTCGAGCTCTCCCGCCGGGGGTTTCTCCGCGCGCGCGGGGCGCGCGCGTCGACGCCCCCGGACCCCCCGAGAGAGAGGGCGAGCCTTCGTCGCCGGCGCCATTGCGTCAGCGACCCCGGCCCGCGGGCTGCGTTGAAGAGCGTGGCAAGCTCGCGACCCCGTCGGGCCTGCATCGGCGAGCAGCGGAGGATGCGCGCGTCTTCGCGCGCGTCCTACGGCTGCGAGCGGGGTGCAGGGGGCGCAGCCCCCTGCACCGAAGAGCTCGCGACCCCGTCGGGCCTGCATCGGCGAGCAGCGGAGGATGCGCGCGTCTTCGCGCGCGTCCTACGGCTGCGAGCGGGGTGCAGGGGGCGCAGCCCCCCTGCGTTGAAGAGCAGCCCCCTGCGGTGAAGACCGGCGGAGGGTGACGAGCGCGAGGGCGAGGCCGAAGAGGGCGGTGAAGCCGGTGCTGGAGCCGGTCGGGCCCGAGGTCATCGCGCAGGCGTCGGGGGCGGTGGCGACGAACTGCGGAGGCGGGGCGCCGGTGCTGGTCGTCGACGCCGCCTTCTTGCTCGGCTTCCGCGTGACGCTGCCGGACGACGTCGCGGAGTCGTCATCGTCGTCTTCCTCTTCGCTCCGGTCGTCGTCCGTGTCGTCGGGAGCCGAGCCCGCGTCGCTGGGCTTGCTCGCGTCGGCCTTGCCCGCGTCGCGGGGCTTCGGCGTCGAGGCGTCGGGGCGCGAGCCCGCATCGGGGCGCGGCGCGGCGGCGTCGGCCGAGACCGGCGGAGGGACGCTCGCGTCGACGGAGTCGCAATCGGGCGAGTCGGTGAGGTGCGGCGCGGGCGGGCCGCTCGTGTCGAAGTCGCTGCTGTTGTCGCCGGTCTCGGCGCAGCCGCCGCCGCGACGGATCGCCGCCTTGTCCGAGCCGAGCGCGCCGGTCGGGTTGCCTTCGTACTGGTTCGCCGCGCCGTAGCCGACGAAGTCGATGAGCGCGTCGAGCTTCTCCTGCTCGCAGGGCGCGTCGGCCTTGCCGCAGACGAGCGCGTCGGCCTCGGTCGTCAACGCGACCTTGCCCTTGTCCTTGCCCATCGCGATGACCTCGCCGGGCTGCGACGCGACGTAGTCGGCCTTCGGCAGCGGATCGCCGACCGGCGTCGCGCTCCCGGGCGCGAGCTGCACGACGTAGTACTTGCCGGGCTTCAGCGTGAAGGCGGGGAGCTTCACGATGTCCTTCGTCGCCGAGAAGCTCGAGGCGGCCGCCGCGTACTGGAGGACCTTGCCGCCGAGCTCGACGTCGGCCTTGCCCCGGTTGAACAGCTCGACGAAGTCGTGCGTGTAGACCGCGCCCGCGTTGCCGCCACCGCCATAAACCTGGCTGATCACCAGGTCTTGCGACTGAACGATGTCGCTCGTCGCGCTCTCCGTATCCTCTTCTTCTCCGCTGCAGCCGACCGCCACCGCGAGGGCGCCGGCGAGGGAGATTCCGAGGAGAAACGTGTTCTTGCGGAGCATGGGCATGAGCTCTCGTTTCTGAAAAGTGTCACCTACATTAGCCCCTGGGGGTTTACCCGCCAGTCCTATGCGCAAAATTTCACCCAATCGCCGCAATCGAGACGTGGAAGAGAGGCGCACGGAAGTCGCGGCTGTCACTCGGTAGGTCTCCCTATCCGACACGATGGTTGGTATGAGTTCCAGCCCATGGCGTCGAAGCCCTCCAAGAAAGAAAAGAAGGCGAAAGCCGGAGAAGGAGAAGAGGAGACGCCCGCGCGCGGTGAGCCGGTCGTGAAGCACGTCGGGGGCGAGGACGTCTCCACACGCCCCACCGAAGCCGATCAGCACGACGTCGAAAAGAGCGACGACCCGCCCTCGGGCGGGGAGGCGGACGTCCCGTGGGTCCCGCCGGTGAAGAGCACCATCTGGAACCGCGCGATTCAGCGATGGATCGCGGTGACGGCCGTCTTCGCGTTCGGCCTCATCATGTGGACGCAGCACCCGTACTTCCGGAACAACGGGCAGTTCTCGCCGTGGCGCACGCTGTTCCCGCCGTTCTTCTTCCTGTGGCTCGCGCTCGGCGTCCCGTACCTCAAGGTCACGCTGCAGCGCTGGGGCGCGATGCGCTACCTGATGCGCGACGCGCCGCTCCACATCCTCCTCCTCACGCGCGCGTTCCAGCGGAAGGAGTTCTGGCGCCGCGTCAAGAACCGCCGCATCAAGACGACGCTCCTCGCGATCGTGGTCAAGGGCTTCTTCACGCCGCTGATGATCGGCTTCGTGACGGGCCACCTGAACTCGATCTCGCGCGCGTGGCTCACGCACAAGCACCTCCCGACGATGGACTACAAGGTCCCGCCGGGCTCGAGCTTCCTCACGGTCTTCGATCTCTGGTGGCACAAGGTCGGGATGCGGCTGCCGGAGATGGTGCCGACGCTGAGCGAGCTCTCGGCGCTCGTGCAGCCGTGGAACTGGTCGCGCGCGGACTTCCAGTGGGGCCTCGGCCTCACGTACGACATCATCTTCGCGGTCGACTGCGGCTGGGCGCTCGTCGGCTACGGCATGGAGAGCCGCTGGCTCAACAACAAGACGAAGAGCGTCGAGCCGACCGCGTTCGGCTGGCTCGTCTGCATGGCGTGTTACCCGCCGTTCAACAACGTCCTCGGCACGTACCTCCCGCTCGAGAACGGCGCGCCCGTCATCGTGCACCCCGACTGGCTCCTCGCGCTCCGTGTGTTCACGGTCTTCCTGTTCGCGATCTACGCCGCCGCCACGGTCGCGTTCGGCCCGCGTTTCTCGAACCTCACGAACCGCGGCATCATCAGCGGCGGCCCGTACCGCTTCGTGCGCCACCCCGCCTACCTCTGCAAGTGCACGGCGTGGTGGATGGAGCATCTCCCCACGATGACGATCACGAAGGGCTTCTTCCTCAGCCTCCTGTGCGGCGTCTATGCGCTCCGCGCGTGGACGGAGGAGCGGCACCTGAGCGCCGATCCCGACTACCTCGCCTACAAGAAGAAGACCCCGTGGGTCTTGTTCCCTGGCGTGTACTGATCGCGCGACCTACGCTCACGGGATGACCACCCGTCCGGAGCCGCTCCAGTTCACCGAAGCCGCGACCGATCCGAAGAGCGTCGGCAACGCGCTCCGGGCCGTCATCGCGGGCAGCGCCGCGACGAAGGTCATCGCCGCGTCGGTGTCGCTCTTCGAGGCCGGCGGCAAGCTCGTCCTCGACGAGGGCTCGCGCACCGCGCTCCGCAGCGCGGCGGAGCGCGGCGCGGAGAAGGCGCTCGCGCTCGCGGCGGGCCCGCTCCTCGGCCCGGCGACGATGCTCGCGAAGCGTCCGGCCACGCTCCTCGCGGAGGGCGCGAAGGCCACGAAGCAGATCGCCCCCGTCGCGGCGAAGGCGGCGAGCCGCGAGATCTTGAAGGGCGCCGGCCGCGCGGCGGGCATCGGCTTCGTCATCGACGGCGCGGTCGCGGGCGTCGAAGCCGCCGCCGCGCTGCGCACGGGCACGATGGACCGCAAGAAGGCGGCGACCTACGTCGCGAAGGAGGCCACGACCGGCGCGATCGCGACCGGCACCGGCATGCTCCTCGGCGCCGGCCTCGTCGCCGTGACGGGCGGCGTCGCCGCCCCCGTCGTCTTCGCGGTAGGCGCCCTCGGCTCCATCGGCACGAAGCGCCTCCTCCGCAAGCTCACCCAACGCCCCGAGCAAGTCGCGGTGCGCGAGATCGAAGCCCCAACCCCCGCGTGACGAGCGCCCGAACGAGCACGACACGACCGAAGTGGCTCCACGCTCGGCTCGGGACTACGCTTCATCTCGTGAACGCGCGCACACGCCAGGTCCTCGAACAAGCCCTCGAGCTGACGACCGAAGAGCGAGCGCTCATCGAGACGGCGCTCGACAAAGAGCTCGAGCAACGGATCGACGATGTCGTCGAGGGCCGCGTCGAGACACGCGACGTCGACGATGTGGATGCAGAGCTCCGCACCCGCTACCCGCGTCGATGACGTCAGCGAAGCCGTGCGGATGCACCCACAAGCCGAGCGCGAGCTCGATCGGGCCGCGGGCCGATACGACAAGCAGCGCGCCGGTCTTCGCCGAGCTGGAAGATCGCTTCCTCGTCGTCGCGGTCGCGCACCTCCGCCGGCATCCCACCTATTGGCGCCGTCGGCTCGCCTCGGTGCCGTAGCGAAGGCGAAAGATCGGGGGATACGCGAACCACCGTCGTAGAGTGAGCCCGATGAGCGCGCATACGATCGACAACCCATTCAGTGGCGACGTCGCCGTCCGCATCGAGACGACCGACGGGGCGGCGCTCGGGCAGGTGCTCGACCGCGCGAAGGTGGCGGCGAAGGCGATCGGCGCGATGTCGATCGAGGAGCGGGTCGCGCTGTGCGACCGGGCGCTCGCCAAGCTCGAGGCGCGGGCGGAGGAGATCGCCGCGGACGTCACGCGGCAGATGGGCAAGCCGCTCGCCCAGGCGCGCGGCGAGATCCGCGGCACCGCCGAGCGCTGGCGCCACATGCAGGCGATCGCGCGAGAGTGCCTCGCCGACGTCGTGCTCGAGCCGAAGGACAACTTCGAGCGCCGCATCGTCAAGGCGCCCCTCGGCGTCGTGCTCGACCTGCCGGCGTGGAACTACCCGCTCCTCACCGCCGTCAACGCGATCGTCCCCGCCGTGCTCGCCGGCAACGCCGTCGTCGTGAAGCACTCGCCGCGCACGCCGCTTTGCGCGACGCACTTCGCGCGCGCGTTCGAAGAGGCCGGCGCGCCCGCCGGCGCGGTGAGCGCGATCTTCCTCGACTACGAGGCGACCGAGCGCCTCGTCGGCGACGAGCGGATCGACGGCGTTCTCTTCACCGGCTCCGTCCTCGGCGGGCACAAGATCCAAGCCGCCGCGAAGGACCGCTTCGTCCCCGTCGGCCTCGAGCTCGGCGGCAATGATCCCGCGTACGCGGCGGAGGACTGCGACCTCGAGAAGACGGTCGAGAACGTCGTCGACGGCGCGATCTACAACGCGGGTCAGAGCTGCTGCGCGGTCGAGCGCGTCTACGTGCACAAGAACGTCTACGACCGCTTCGTCGCCGCGGCGGAGCCGCTCGTGCGCGCGTACGTCATCGGCGATCCGCTCGACGAGAAGACCACCCTCGGTCCGGTCGCGCAGCCGTGGCATCCGAAGGAGCTCGAGGCGTTCGTGGCGAACGCGGTCGCGAAGGGCGCGAAGCTCGTCGCCGGCAGCGGCAAGCCGGTGCAGGTGAACGGCAAGGGCCGCTTCTTCGAAGCGACGATGCTCACCGGCGTCCCGCAAGACGCCGACCTCATGACGAAGGAGTCGTTCGGACCGATCCTCGCGATCGCGCCGGTCGACAGCGACGAAGACGCGCTCGCGAGGATGAACGCCTCGCGCCTCGGGCTCACCGCGAGCGTCTGGACGAAGGACAAGGAGCGCGCGGCGCGCATGGCGCGCGACCTCGAGTTCGGCACCGTCTACATGAACCGCTGCGACGCGCTCGACCCCGCGCTCCCGTGGACCGGCTGGAAGGACAGCGGCCGCGGCGCCACCCTCAGCCGCCTCGGCTTCGACGGCCTCACGCGCCCAAAGGCGATCCACTTCCGCCTCGCGCTCTGACGCGCGCGCGCCGACGCAACGTCAATACTGCGTGGTGAACACGTCGTAGTGTGGCGTCTTCGGCCAGGTCAGCGCGCGGATGGCGTCCTCGATGCACGCCGTGACGGCGGGGGACTTCGGGTGCGTGTCGACGCCGACGCCGAACGCGTGGCCGTCGTGGACGACGAGCCTGACCCGCACCTGCGTCGCGTGCGGCGCGCCGCAGTCGCCGACGAACTTCGCGCCGCGCAACGGCTCGGAGAGCTCACGATCGCTCATCTTCGGCCCCGCGTCGACCGGAGGCTGCGCCTTCGCGATCGCGAGCGCCTCGTCGTAGCTCAGCGGCCGATCCGGGATCGCGGGCGGCGCCGGCGCGGCATCGACCTCGACCTCGCGCGGCGGCGCCCACCCCGCCGGCATCGGCGGCACCTCGAGCGCCCCCGCCACCGGCGGCTTCGCCTCGGGCGAGCACGCGACGACGACAGAAACCCACGCGACGACGAGACCCCACGCGACGACGACGCTCCGCGCGTTCACGCGGCCCAGCATACGAGCGTATGCTCCGCGCATGACGACCTACTGGATCGTGCCTGGGGACGCGGGGGACGCTGGCTGGGAGCACGGGCTGCCGCCGTCGGTGAGCGCGGCGGCGTGGCCGCGGCATACGTACAACGGCATGCCGCTCGTGCACGGCTTCACGCTGCGCCTTCCCCCCGAGTACCGCGTCCGCGGCGCCGAGCGCGTCGGGCTCAGCTACTTCCACCCCGGCGACAGCGAGTCGTACTCCGTGAAGGAGCCGCTGGGCGAGCGCGTCCGCGCCGTGCTCGGAGCAGCCCCGCTCGAGCGCGCCGAGAACGACGACCCGTTCTTCCGCGCGCTCGCGCAGTACGCGCGGCATCGCCCCGACAACGTCCAGTGGTTCGAGGACATCCTCGGGCACACGCACGCGATCGTCTGGCATACCGAGGCCGAGCTGAACGGCCCACCCGGCGAGCGACCGAGCGAGCCGCTCCCGCAGGGCCTCGAACCGAAGACGATGCTCCTCGACGCCGACGTGCCCCCGCCGAAGAAGCTCACCTTCGCGCCGGCCGAGCCGGAGAGCCCCCACATCCAGCTCGGGCACCCGCTCCACTGGATCCAGGCCGAGGTCGACGGCTTCGGCGACATCGTGATGGAGATGGAAGACGGCGTCGGCCGCGCGAACTACGGCTCCGGCAACTGCCAGGTCGACCTCGCGAACGGCCTCCTCGACTGGGCCTGCTGACGCGGCCCTACTCCACGACCGGGAGCCGGCGCTTCGAAGCCGCGCTCGAAGCGGCCGCGAAGAGGCTCCGCAGCGCCACGCGTTCGCCGTTCGCCTGCGCGCGCGCGAGGCGCTCCTCGAACGGACCGATCGACCAGCAGTCGTCCGCCGCGAGCTCCTCGAGCGGAGGGCCGGCCGCGTTCTTCGGACAGATGTCGCGCGCCTCGTAGACCTCGCCGCTGTCCTCGTCCTCCTCGATCCATCGGAGCGGCAAGCCCTGCGTGCGGCAGACGTACGGGCGATGGGCGTAGACCCGGCAGCGGCCGGCGCGATCGAGGAACGCGCACGCGCCCTCGGGATGCGGCTCCTCGCTCGCGAGCAGCTCCGCGTGATGGCGCGCGATGTTCGCGGCCTCGAGCGCGAACACGGTGAGCCCGTCCGTGCAGCAGTCGCTGCAGCCCTCACCGCACGTCAGGCGCGCGCGGTTCGCGAGTAGGACCGGCGCCGCGACCTCGTCCACCGCGGCATGGAGCTTCTCGATCCAGGCGCTCACCGCGCTCTCGTAGCGCGCCGGCCGACCACCTGTCGAGGCAGGCGCCGCGCCGATGATGTAGGCTGTCCCGCGGCAGCGTTGAAGCTCGGCACGATCATCGCGAACAAATTCCGGATCGAGCGCGTGATCGGCCGCGGCGCGATGGGCGTCGTCGTCGAGGCGACCGACCTCATCATCCACCGCCGCATCGCGGTGAAGCTGATCCTCCCGCACCACGCGGCCGATCCGCAGCTCCGCGGCCGCTTCATCCGCGAGGCGCAGGTGATGACGCGCCTGACGACCGAGCACGTCGCGCGCGTCCTCGAGGTCGGCGAGCTCCCCGACGGCATGCTCTTCCTCGCGATGGAGCTGCTCGAAGGCCAGACGCTCGAGCAGCTCATCCAGGGCGGTCCCCTCCCCGTCGTCGACGCGGTCGACCTCCTCCTCGAGGCCCTCGACGCCGTCGTCGAGGCGCACTCGCTCGGCCTCGTCCATCGCGACATCAAGCCGTCGAACATGTTCCTCGCCGCGCGGAAGGGGAAGCCGCCGATCCTCAAGATGCTCGACTTCGGCATCGTGAAGGACACGCAGAACGCGCAGCGCCTCACCGCGACCGGCACGCTCCCGGGCACGCCCGCGTACATGGCGCCGGAGCAGGTCGCGATGGAGGAGCACCTCATCGACGCGCGCGCCGACGTCTGGGCGCTCGGCATCACGCTCTACGAGATCCTCACCGGCGACGTCCCGTTCACCGGCTCGATGAACGAGATGCTCACGAAGATCCGATCGCAAGCGCCGCCCCGCCTCCGCGCGAAGCGCCCCGACGTCGCGCCCGAGCTCGAGAACGTCATCAACCGATGCCTCTCGAAGCACCCCACCGATCGCTACGCCAACGCCGGCGAGCTCGCGGCCGCGCTCCAGGACATCCGCCAGCGCGGCCTCCTCCGCAGCGAGCGCGGCGCCGAGCGACGCGAGGTCCAGACCGAGATGAGCATCGTCCGCCGCAACGCGCGCGACGCGCCGACCGAGGCCGACTCCGGCGTCGTGCCGGCCGCGACCGCGCTGGCGGCGCCGAAGAAGAGCGGGAGCGGCGCGCTGATCGTGATGCTGCTCCTGCTCACCGTCGTCGCCGTCATCGCGCTCGTCGTCGCGATGAAGACCCGCTTGATCCCGCACTGAAGTGATACCGTGACGTTCGTGCGTCGCTTCGCTTGGGCCGCGCTCGCGCTGGGGCCGCTCGCTTGCGGGCTCGTCTATGCGCCGGGAGACTTCATCGGCGAAGGCGAAGGCGACGTCGCGCTCGACGCCGGCGCCGACCGCGACGAGATCGCGATCCCGGACGCGACCCCCGACGTCGTCCCCGACGCGACCGCGCCGGACACCCGCATCGTCATCGTCGGCGGACATCGCCCGCCGCTGAGCGGCGAGACCGGCGCCGCCAACGTCGCCGAGACGATGCGCACGACGCTCTCCGCCGAGGGCGTGCTCGGTCCCTGGCAGTTCGACGCGCCGCCGCCGGTCGCGGCGCAGTGGACGAACGCGCGGATCGCCGGCGGCGACCTCTTCGTCCACAACACGAGCGCGTTCGCGCGCGCGCCCTTCTCCGATCGCGTCGCCGGCCCGTGGAGCACGGGCGCGATCAAGGCGGGCGCGAGCGGCATCCGGCCGTGGCTCCTCTCCGAGCACGGCTTCCTGTCCGGCGCGACCACGACCGCGCTCGTCCACAACTCGCTCCGCTTCCTCGACGACGGCGGCCTCGGCGACTGGACGCCGAGCGCGGCGCAGGTCGCGGTCGAGCGCACCGAGGTCACGCTCGCGCGCACGCAAGGCCTCGTCTACGTCGTCGGCGGACGGCGCACCGCCACCGGCGCCACCACGACCGCCGAGTCCAGCGTCGAGGTCGGGACGATCGACGCGAACGGGGCCCTCGGCGCCCTCCGGCTCGTCAACGACATCGGTCTGAAGAAGGGCACCGGCACGCTCTACGCCGTCTACGCCCCGATCGCGGTCGCGGGCGAGGGCCGCCTCTTCGTCCTCGGCGGTGTCCCCCAGCACCCCGCGACCAAGCTGATCGATCGCGCGTTCGTCGCGAGCATCGTCGACCCCGCGACCGGCACCCTCGGCGACTGGGCGGAGCTGCCGCTCTTGCCGGCGCCGATGAGCGCCTTCGCCGCCGTCGTCACGAGCGGTCACCTCCTCGTCTTCGGCGGCTCGTTCACGGGGGAGACGTCGACCGAGCAGGTGAGCGACGCCGTCCTCGACCTCGCGATCCACGCGGACGGTACCTATGGCGCGGCGTGGCAGAGGATCGGTACGCTTCCGGGACCGCGCTCCGGCATCGTGGCGGCGACGTATTGATGAAGCGACGTTCCATGATCCTCTCTGCATCGATCGCCGCGGCGGCGGTCGGCTGCGCGCTGACCTACGCGCCCGGCGACTACGGCGGCGCCGCGCCGCCCGCCGCCCCCGACGCGAGCGCGCCGGCCGACGCGACGCCGAGCGTCGACGCCGACGGCGACGTCGTCACGCCGCCGATCGAGGCCGGCCCCGCGCGCCCGGCGCTGCACCTCCTCGTCGTCGCCGGCGAGCGCGACGGCGCCGACACCGCGACGAGCGACGTGTGGAGCGCGCCGATCGACGAGCGCGGCGAGCTCGGCGAGCTCACGGTCCTCCCGCCCGGCCCCGTCCGCGGCCCTCGCTCCGCGATCGCGATCGCGGACGGACACCTCCTCGTCGCGACGAAGACGAACGCCGATCGCGTCGTCGAGCGCGCGCCCTTCGACGGCGGCTCCTCCTTCTCGTGGCAGACCTCCGTCGTCGCGAACCCGAGCCCGACCGCCTTCGGCCAGCTCTTCGCCGGCTCCGCGTTCGTCGCCGCCGGCGGCTACACGACGAGCACGGAGTACGACCCCGAAGGCTTCCCGTACACGGTGACGACCCAGAGCACCGGCGTCCACCTCTCGCGCCCCGACGCCGGCGTCTATCCGAAGGCGCTCGAGGCGTCATCGACGAAGCTCCCGACCGGCCTCCACGACATCACGTTCGTCACGTACGGAGGGCTCGTCTTCTTCTGGGGCGACGGCGACGCGGCCACCCAGCGGAGCCGCATCTTCGCCGCGCGCGTCGATCCCGCGACCGGCCTCGGCGCGATCGTGCCCTTGCCCGATCCGATCACGAACCCACAAGCAGGCAAGGCGCACACACCGGCCACGCCGATCGCCTGCGCCGGCGAGGGGCACCTCTTCATCCTCGGCGGCGACAAGAGCGACGTCACGGTCACGGCGACGATCGACGAGCTGAACGCGACGTTGGGCCCATGGAAAGCGGGCCCGCCGCTGCCGACGACGCTGAAGGGCGCGGGCTGCGCGGTGTGGAACGGCCGCGTTCACGTCCTCGGCGGCCTCGCGGGGGCGAGCAACGTCCGGAGCGATCGGATCTACTCCGCCACCGTCGCCGCCGATGGGACCATGGGCGCCTGGGTCGCCTCGCCGCGCACCCTCCCCGGCCCGCGCTCGAATGTCTTCGCCCTCACCTACTGAGGGGAGTACGATCCACCCTTGATGATGGGTGTCGCCCCCTCGTCCGGGGGCAAGCTGGGACGGTACGAGCTCCACGGCGCGATCGCGCGCGGTGGCATGGCGACCGTCTACGTCGCGCGCATGAGCGGCGCGGCCGGCTTCGCGCGCACCGTCGCGGTGAAGCGTCTCCACCCTCACCTCGCGGCGGACTCGACCTTCAGCGCGATGTTCATCGACGAGGCGCGCCTCGCCGCGCGCATCCGCCACCCGAACGTCATCGACACGCTCGACGTCGTGGCCGAGGGCGGCGAGCTGTTCCTCGTCATGGACTTCGTCCTCGGCGAGACGCTCGCGAAGCTCGTTCGCGTCGCGCAGAACCGCGGGATCATGATGCCGGCGCCGGTGGTCTCGAGCATCATCATCGGCGCGCTCGAGGGCCTGCACGCCGCGCACGAGGCGACGAGCGAACGCGGCGAGCCGCTCGGCATCGTCCATCGCGACGTCTCCCCGCAGAACATCCTCGTCGCGCGCGACGGTGTCGCCCGCGTCCTCGACTTCGGCGTCGCGAAGGCGGCCGGCCGCGTGCAGGAGACCGAGGGCGGCGAGCTCAAAGGCAAGCTCGCGTACATGGCGCCGGAGCAGCTCACGCGGAAGGAGATCGATCGCCGTTGCGACGTCTTCGCGATGGGCGTCGTGCTGTGGGAGGCGCTCACGACGAAGCGGCTCTTCGCCGGCGACGACGCGGCGAGCACGCTCTACGCGGTGATGAACGAGCCGATCACGCCGCCGAGCCAGCTCGTCCCCGGCGTCCCACCCGCGGTCGACGAGGTGGTGCTGAAGGCGCTCGAGCGCGACGTGACGAAGCGCTTCGCCACCGCGCAGGAGATGGCGGTCGCGCTCGAAGCCGCGGTCCCGCCCGCGCCGACGCGCCACGCCGGCAAGTGGGTCGAGGAGCTCGCCGCCGACGCGCTGAAGATACGCGCGGACATCGTGCGCGCGATCGACGGCGCGGCGTCGGTGGTCCAGTCGGTCACGGTGCCGCTCGACGACCTCACCGGCGCGCAGCTCGGGCCGCCGAGCTCCGCGCGCATCGCGGCGCCGCCGACGCCGCCGCCCGGCACGGAGTCGTGGCGCCACGTCCCGAACGGCACGCCGATCGACAGCCCCGGCATGTCGGGCGTCTCCTCCGTCACGCACGCGTCCGGCGTCTCGAACGCCTCGTCGACCTCGCACGTCACGCCGCACGCGCACCTGGTGCCCGCGCCCGCCGCCGCCAACCGCGACCAGGGCGTGAAGCTGCTCGTCATCGGCGGTCTCTTCGCCGCGATCGCGATCATCGGCATCGTCATGAGCGTCGTCGCGCTCAGCGCTCGCTCGCGCGCCGCGGCCGCGGCCGCCGCGGAGGTCGAGGCCGCCGCCTCGCCCCCGGTCGTCGCCACGACGCCGACGGAGGTGCCCCCGTCCCCCGTCGTCGCGCCGAAGCCGGCGGAGCCCGCGCTGGAGCTCCCGGCCGAGACGGCCGAAACGGCCGAGACGCCCGAAGCCGCGGAGTCCGCCGACGCCGCCGCGCCCCAGGCCGCCGCGCCCCAGGCCGCGCCGGCCTACGCGAAGACCGCCAAGCCCGCGCCGAAGCCCGCCGCCGCCGCCGACTGTGCCGATCCGTTCACCGTCGACGCGAACGGCATCAAGCGTCCGAAGCTGCAGTGCTTCGGCCCACGCTGACGCGAGCTCGCCTATACTCGCGCTCGATGAGGCTCCTTCGGGTCACCGCGCTCCTCGCCGCGCTCTCCGCGGCGTCGCCGGCGCTCGCGGACGATGCAACATGCATCCAATCCTACGAGGCGACGCAGACGCTGCGGAAGGCGTCGAAGCTGAAGGACTCGCACGCCGAGGCGGCGAAGTGCGCCGACGCCGCGTGCCCCGCCGTCCTCGTGAAGGACTGCCAGAAGTGGCTCACCGAGATCGACCGAGAGCTCGCGTCGCTCGTCTTCGAGGTGAAGGACCCGAACGGCGAGCCGCTCACGAACGTGAAGGTCACGCTCGACGGACAGCCGCTCGTCGACAAGATCGACGCGAGCCCCGTCGTCGTCGACCCCGGCACGCTCACGCTCCACTTCGAGTCGACCGACGGCAAGGGCAAGCCGGTCGATCAGACCGTGACCGTGAAGGACGGGGAAAAAGCGAAAAAGATATCCGTCACGCTCGGCGGCGCGCCGAAGCCCCCCGCCCCCGTCGCGCCGCCCGAGCGCCCGATCCCGGTCGGCGCGTTCGCGTTCGGCGGCGCCGGCGTCGTCGCGCTCGGCGTCGGCGCCGCGTTCGCGGTCCTCGGCGCCTCCGCCGAGAGCGACCTCGAGTCGTGCAAGGGCCGCTGCCCCGCCGACGACGTGAACGGCGTCTCGACGAAGTACGCCGTCGCCGACATCCTCTTCGCCGCCGGCGCCGTCTCCCTCGTCGCCGCGGCGTACATCTTCCTCACCCGCCCCGCGTCGGCGCCCCCCACCACCGGCGCGCTCCGGCGCGGCCTCACCTTCGAGTTCTGATCGATGGCGCTCGAAGGCTTCCAGGTCCTGCAGGAGATCCAGCCCGAGCGCGGCCGCCGGGTGTACCTCGCGCGGAGCAAGGGCGAGAAGGTCGTGATGATCCGCGTCCTCTCCGCCGACGCGCCGTCGAGCGACATGACGACCGCGCTGACGAAGGAGGCCTCGCTCGGCGCGCGCCTCGATCACGAGGCGATCGTCCAGACGCGCTCGATGATCCTGAAGGACGACATGGTGGCGGTCGTCACCGATTTCCTCCCCGGCGTCTCGCTCCAGCGCCTCCTCCGCTTCGCCGCCGGCCGCGACGTCCGCCTCCCCGACGTATGTGCATATTACATCCTCGAGCGCGTCCTCGCCGCGCTCGCCGCCGCCCACGGCACGAAGGGCGAGCCGATCCTCCACCGCGCGGTCGCGCCCGAGAGCGTCATCGTCGGCTGGGACGGCACGGTGAAGCTCGCCGACTTCGGGCTCGCGCGCATGCGCCAGATCGTCGGCGGCCCGATCGCGACGGACGAGGCGTCGACGCTGATGGCGCCGGAGGGCACCCGCGGCGAGAAGCTCGACGCGCGGAGCGACGTGTTCCTCGCCGGCCTCCTCGCGGTGCGCCTCCTCACCGGGCGCACGCCGTACGCGCGCTTCCGCGCCTCGAAGGCGGAGCACATCCTCGCGATGGCGGAGGGCGAGGTCACCCCGCTCGCGAAGACGCGCCCCGACATGCCCGCCGCGCTCCGCGAAGCGATCGACACCGCGCTCGAGAAGGATCCCGCGAAGCGCACCGTCACCGCGCAGGGCCTCCTCGATGCGCTGCGGTCGAGCACCGAGACCGGCCAGGGCAAGGCCGCGCTCGCGAAGCTGCTCGGGCGCTGGCGCGAGCCGCTCGAAGGCGCGGTGACGCCGTGGGAGCGCCGCGCGTCGCTGCCGGACGACGTGCCGGAGGAGGCGGAGGGCCTGATGAAGCCCGGCACCCTCGCCCTCGCCCTCTCCGACGAGCGCCCGAGCGACGGCGCGCTGATCGCGAGCGGGAGCAAGGCCCCGCCCGAGCCATGGCAGAAGCGCGACGGCGAGGGCGAGGTCCCGACCGAGGAGGTCGCGCTCAAGCCGACCGATCCGAACACGAGCCTCTCGCGCATGGGCTCGATCGCGCCCGACGCGCTCGTGATGCCGCTGCCGGCGATGCGGATCACGATGCCGGAGCTCCCGACCTACGGCGGGCCGCCGGTGAACGTCTCCGTCCGCCCGCCGCCGAAGCAGAGCGTGTTCTCGGGCAAGGTGCTCGCGGTGGTGCTCCTTACCGGCGCGCTCGTCCTCCTCGGCGGCGCGTTCATCCTGTTCCGCTGGCTGCTCACGCCGCCGGGGCCGCCGCCGAAGCGCTGACATGCAAGACCGCCGGCGCGACAGCACCTTCGTCGTGCTCATGCGCGTGACCTTCTTCCTGGTCGCGTCGGTGGTCGGCGTCGTGCTCCTCTACATGGCCGGTGAGGAGTACGGCCAGTCGAGCAGCGCCTTCAGCCGCCACCGCGAGCCGGCCGCCCCTCCGCGCGTGTTCCTGAAGGGCACGCTCCGCCAGGTCGCGACGGGAGGCACCCCGCCGCTCTGCATGGTCAATCACGAGCGCTACGGATCGTGCGGCAAGACGTCGTGCTGGAAGTACTTCGAGGGGTTCACCTCGTCGAACGCGAAGCTCGACGTGAGCTGGTCGTCGACGCCGGTCGGCTCGGAGGTGGACCTCGCGTCGGGCTTCCACTACGAGCCGTGGACGCCGCCGCGCGAGGTGAGCGACGCGAGCCGAACGGCGGAGTGGAAGCTCGTCGCCCGCCAGAACAACCTCGGCTTCGACGAGCACCAGTTCAGGACCGGCGTCGATCGCGTCGTCGAGTACTGTCTCCCCGTCGGCGCCGAGGTCTACATCCAAGGCTGCGTCGCGCCGGACAAACCGAACCTGATCCGCGCGTGCCCGGACGAGTCGCTCTACGGCGTCACGAGCCACGGCGGCGATCGCCAGGCGGTCATCGACGACGCCGCCGATCTCCTCGCGCGCTACGTCGGCGGCGCCGGGCTCGCGTTCCTGGTCGCCGCGCTCGTGTGGCTGCGCCCGCGGCGCGCGCTCGCGACCGCGCTCGAGGACCGCGCCGCTCCGCACCGGCGCGGGCTCGGGGCGGCGTGGGCGATCCTCGCCGTGCCGCCGCTCCTCGGCTTCTCCGTCCTCCTCATGCACGCGTCGCGGCCACCGAGCTCGTGGTCGACCGGCCGCGGCGGCTTCGCGTTCGCGCTCTCCATCTTCTGCGTGTGGCTCCTCTTCGCGCTGAGCCGCCTCCTCGAGCGGCGCCGCATGCTCCACGCGCTCGCGCCCGTCCTCGCGACGCCGCGGAGCCCGCTCGCGACGGCCTCCGGCACCGCCGAGCTCGCGGTGCGCGCGCGCCAGCGCGGCGAAGGTCTCCGCGCGTTCATCGGCGACGACGTCGTCGCGTTCTCGCAGATCCGGATCAAGGAGGCCTACCGCAGCGGGAAGAACACGCCCGTCCGCGAGTGCGGCGTCTTCACGCCGAGCCCGGAGCTCGAGGTCGTCGACGAGAGCGGCGACGGCGTGCTCCACCTCGAGCGCTCCGTCCTCGACGTCGAGCTCCGGCGCGTGACGCTGCCCCAGCTCTCGCCGCGCTACGCCGAGCGCGGGATCGTCGTCGACCATCACCCGAGCCACGTCCACTTCATCGTCGAGGAGCAGGTGATCAAGGACGGCCAGCCGCTCTACGTCCTCGGCGACGTGAGCAAGCTCGAGATGAAGACGGAGGGCCACGGCTACCGCGACGTCCGCGGATCGCCGACGCTCGGCGGCGCCGGCTCCGCGCCGGTCCTCGTGCACGCCGGCGACGAGCGCGGCCTCATCGAGCTGCTCACGCGCGACGCGCGCTTCGCGAACAGCTACGCCGTCGTCGCGGCGATGGTCTGCACCGGCATCGGCGCGGCGCTCTTCGCGCTCGCGAGCCTCTGAGCCGAGCGCGCGCGGAACACCGCGAGCGCGAGCGCGTCTTGGGCTAAGCTGCGCCGCGTGAAAGCCACGACCGTCACGTGCCTCTTCCCGCTCGTCCTCGTCGCCGCGTGCACGCCGGCGGCCTCTCCGCAGGGCAGCGGCCCGCCCGCGATCCCGCCGCCGGTCGTCTCGAACACGCCGCCGCCGACCGCGACGCCGCGCCAGGCGTCGCCGCCCCCCGTCGTCTCGAGCTACGAGAAGCCGCCGCAGTCGATCCTCGACGTGATGCACTCGCCGCCGCCGCCGTCGCCGTACGCGAGCCCGACCGGCGAGCGCATCTTGCTCGTCACGAACGTGGAGTACCCGTCGATCGCGCGCGTCGCGGAGCCGTTCCTGCGCCTCGCGGGCGTGCGCCTCGAGCCGCGGAACCGGAGCAAGCACGACACGCCGAACGGCTACGGCATCCGCCCATGCGCGCGCGACTACACGCTCGTCACGGTCCCCTCCGGCGAGACGAAGAAGGTCGCCCTCCCGCCGAGCGGCTGCGCGAGCCCGCCCTCGTGGTCGGTGGACGGGACGAAGTTCGCGTTCCTCAACGCCGCGACCGAGTCGGTCGAGGTCTGGGTCGGCGACGCGGCGACGGGCGAGGTCCGTCGCCTCGAGGGCGTGCGCGCGAACCCGATGCTCGATCACACGATGCAGTGGAGCGCCGATCAGAAGGCGCTCCTCGTGAAGGCGGTCGTGGAGGACGCGGGCCCGCCGCCGCCCGCCCCGCCGGTGCCGCCCGGCCCCTCGGTGCAGGAGTCCACCGGCAAGGGCGAGAGCAGCACCTACGAGACGCGCGACACGCTGCAGAACAAGCACGACGAGGACCTCTTCGACTACTACGCGACGTCGCAGCTCGTGCTCGTCGACGTCGCCGGCGGCGGGGTGAAGAAGGTGGGCAAGCCCGCGATCTACAAGGACGTCGACATGGCGCCCGACGGCGTCCACGTGCTCGTCGAGACGGTCCACAAGCCCTACTCCTACGTCACGACCGTCGAGCGTTTCCCGAAGGACGTCGGCGTCCTCGACGTGCAGAAGGGCGACGTGCACAAGCTCGCGTCGCTCCCGCTCGCCGATCGCGTCCCGGTCCACGGCGTCCCGCTCGGCCCGCGCGCCTTCAACTGGCGCTCGAACGAGCCGGCGACGCTGATCTGGGCGGAGGCGCTCGACGGCGGCGACTGGAAGCAGAAGGTCCCGCACCGCGACAAGGTGATGATGCAGAAGGCGCCCTTCACCGCGGCGCCGGTGGAGGTCACGAAGACGGAGCACCGCTTCACCGGCTTCCACTGGGGCGAGAAGCCGGACCTCGCGTTCCTCCACGAGCACGACGAGAACCGCCACTGGCGCCGCACGTTCGTCGTGAACGTCGACCAGCCGACCGCGAAGCCGCGCCTCTTGTGGGACCTCTCGACCGACGAGAAGTACAAGAACCCGGGCACGCTCGTGCAGCGGCCGCTCGCGAACGGCGCGTGGGTCGTGCGTCAGGACGGCGCCTCCGTGTTCCTCCGCGGCGCGGGCGCCTCGCCGACGGGCGATCGTCCCTTCCTCGATCGCCTCGACCTCGGCACCTTCAAGTCGGAGCGCCTCTTCCGCTCCGACAAGACCGCCTACGAGTCGTTCGTCGCGTTCGCGTCGCCGAAGCCGACCGAGCGCACGTTCATCTCGTGGCACCAGTCGCCGACCGATCCCCCGAACGCGTTCCTCCGCACGCCCGGCGCCGCCGTCTCCGGCGCCCCGCCCGAGGGCGAGCCCGCCTTCACGTCGACGAGCGCCCCGATTACGAAAATGCCGGATCCGGCGCCCCAGGTCCGCGCGATCAAAAAGCGGCTCGTGAAATACAAGCGCCGCGACGGCGTCGACCTCTCTTTCACGCTTTACACGCCGCCGGACTACAAAGAAGGCACGAAGGTCCCCTCCATCCTCTACGCCTATCCGCTCGACTACGCCGACGCGAAGGCGGCGGGCCAGGTCACCGGCTCGGAGCAGACGTTCACGCGCCTCCGCCAGTTCCGCCTCCTGCTCCTCGCCGGATACGCCATTATCGACAACGCCGCATTCCCGATCGTCGGCGATCCGAAGAAGGCCTATGACACGTATCTCGAGCAGCTGACCGACGACGCGAAGGCGGCGGTCGACAAGGCGGTCGAGCTCGGCGTCGTCGACCCGGACCGCATCGGCGTCACCGGCCACAGCCACGGCGCGCTGATGACGGCGAACCTCCTCGCGCACACGAACCTGTTCCGCGCCGGCGTGGCGACGAGCGGCTCCTACAACAAGACGCTCACGCCCTTCGGCTTCCAGAACGAGCGCCGCTCGGTCTGGGACGCGCAGTCGGTCTACATCAAGGCGTCCCCGTTCTTCTACGCCGACAAGCTGAAGCTCCCCATCCTCATCATGCACGGTGACGACGACGCGAACCCGGGCACGACCCCGCTCCAAGCCCGCAAGCTCTTCGAAGCCATCCGCGGCAACGGCGGCACGACCCGCCTCGTGATGCTCCCCCACGAGCCCCACTGGTACACGGCCCAAGAATCGAACGAGCAATACCTCGCCGAAATGCTCCGCTGGTTCGACAAATACGTAAAAAACGCCTCCGGCCCCCGCCCCCCGGCCCCCACACTGCCGAAGAAGTAGCTACACGCGAGCGCGCAACCACACGTTCTTCAATAAGGGCCGCACGCGATCGATGCAAACCGCGGCGGTGCCCTCGCGCGCGACCTCTTCCACGCGTACCCGGTCACGCTGCTGACCGCCGAATCGTTGCGATCCCAATGATTCCGGATAGGATTTCGTACACGCGGGGGAACATCGATGACCGAGCACCCCACCGCTCCACTCCCCGTCATCACCACGAATCTCCTCGAGAAACGGGAGCGGGGTTACCTGGCGTGGGTCGCGGTCGCGAACGAGATCGCGAAGCTCCCGCTCGAGTCGCCGCCGATCGACGCGTCGACCCACGCGCTCGAGATCCGCGTCGAGAGCTACGACCAGCCGCTCATCGTCCTCGCCGATCCGATGGGCGCGCCGACGACGGAGGGCTTCCCGCTCCGCCTCCGTCCGCTCGACGAGGAGCAGGAGAACGCGCTCCGGCTCGAGCTCTTCTCCGGCGGCGCCGCACAAGAAGCCCCGAAGCCCCAGGCGAACCACAAGATCTCGATGGTCGGGATCTCCGCGCCGGCCGAGGCCACCGTGAGCGCGGACCACGCGAACGCGCTGAACCGCATGACGCAGGGCGGCGCGAGCAGCGCGGCGAAGCGCACGCCGGGATCGCTGAAGGGGCGCTCGCTCGGGGACGGCCGCTTCATCCTCGACAAGCTCCTCGGCGGCGGCGCGAGCGGCGAGGTCTACAAGGCGGTCCACACCGCGCTCCGCCGCCCCGTCGCGGTGAAGGTCCTCCACACCACGCTCCAGCAGAGCGAGGACTACGCGACGCGCTTCTACGCCGAGGCCCTCGCCGCGAGCCGCCTCGATCACCGCAACGTCCTCCGCGTCATCGACTACGGACAGGAGGCGGACGGCCTCCTCTACATCGTCATGGAGCTCATCACCGGGAAGAGCTTCATGGACATCCTCCTCGAGGAGGGTCCGCTCTCGGAGGAGCGGATCGTCGATCTCGTCTCGCAGGCCTGCGCCGGCCTCGCGCACGCGCACGACGCGGGCGTCATCCACCGCGACATCAAGCCGGAGAACATCCTCGTCGTGAAGGTGCGCGACGACGAGGGCAAGGAGACCGACTGCGCGAAGGTCTGCGACTTCGGCATCGCGCAGTGGACCCCGCCGAAGACGGAGGGCGGCTCCCAGATCCCGAAGGTGGACGCGTCCAAGATCGTCGGAACGCCCGGCTACATGGCGCCGGAGCAGATCCAGAACGATCCGGTCGACGCGCGCACGGACGTCTACGCCCTCGGCGTCGTGATGTACGAGCTCGCGACCGGCCGCGTCCCGTTCCTCTCCGAGGACGCGATGGAGATCCTCACCTGCCACATGGTCGAGACGCCGGAGCCGCCGTCGACGTACCAGCCGTCGATCACGCCGCGCCTCGAGCGCCTCATCATGAAGGCGCTCGAGAAGGAGCCCGAGCGCCGCCACGACGACATGCGCGATCTCCGCGCCGCGCTGCGCCACCTCGTCGACGACGACTGGGCGAGCACCTCCGGCTCGTTTCGGAAGATCTCGATCCGGCAGACGCCGCTCACCGCGAGCGACTTCGTCAACGACACCGCCAACGCGCTCGGCGTCCTCCACGACATCGAGGAGCGCGATCGCGCCGCCGGGTTCAGCGCGCTCTCCGAGGCGCTGAAGCTCGCGACGATGGAGGGGCGCACCAAGCTCGCGCGCGACCTCGTCGCGTGGCTCCACACGCGGCTCGCCGATCCGGGCCTCCCCGACGCGGAGAAGGACCTCGCCCAGCGCGCGCTCCACGTCCTCCGCGAGCCCGAGGTCGCGCGCCAGCACGCGATCAAGCTCCTCGACGGGAAGATCGATCACGACGAGGCGGCGCTCACGATGCTGCGCGAGGCGGGGCCGCTCGCGGCGCGCGCGTTGATCGACTCGCGGCGCGTTCGTCCGCCCGGCCTCGAGCTCCGCGCGCGCTTCGTCGCCACGCTGCGCGCGATCGGCCCGTCCGCGCTCCCCGTCATCATCGCCGCGCTCGAGCCGCTCGCGGCGGTCGCGAGCCGGCACGACGAAGCGATGGCGGAGGACCTCCTCCGCTCGCTCCCCGACGGACGATCCGACGCGGCGGGCGACGTCACGGTGCGCTTCGTCCGGCTCGACAAGCCCACGCTCGGCGTCACCGCGCTCCGCGCGACGACCGCGCTCTGGGGTGTGCGCGCGCGTCCGCTCCTCGTCGGCGTGCTCGACTCGAACGACGACGCGTTCCGCGCCATCGCGATCGAGGAGCTCTATCGCCTCGGCTGCATCGACGACGTCGTCGTCGAGCGGCTCGGGCGCATCGTCCTCGGCCAGCAACCCGCGGGCGAGGAACTCAAAGTCGCAGCGGCGAGCGTGTTCGGAGCTGCGACAACGGACGCGCGGACACGTGCGACAGGGATCCTCGTCACGCGCCTCGCGCCCGAGAAGGGCCTCATGAGCTCCATCCGCTCCGCGCTCGGCCCGCGCGACGATCAGCGTTTCGTCGTCGCCCTCGCGCGCGCCCTCTTCCTCCTCGATCCGGCCGGATCCCGCGTGGTTCTCGAGCGTTTCGCGGGTGGACGCCCGGACGTCCGGCCTCACATCGACGCGATCCTGGCGGGTCGATAGGTGAGGCGAGCGGACGCGCTCTCCTCCGTTTCGACCGAACTGCGGCCGTTTGTCGGACTGGAACGCGGAATACGCTCGAGGTTCGGGAGCACGAACCAGGCTCGCTCCGGTTCGCGCTACAAGGCGGTATGGGCAAGGCTGCGGCCGCGAAACGAGTGACACGTTCGCGACATCGTGAACGTCCTGATCCGCTCGCGGCTCGCATCGGGGCCCGCATCCGCCAGCTGCGCACGGAGACGGAGTTCCCGTTCGACGCCTTCGTCGAGGAGACCGGCCTCGGGCGCGGCTACGTCTCGGAGCTCGAACGCGGCCTCGTCGTCCCCGGCGTCGGGACGCTCGCGCGCGTGGCCTCCGCGCTCGGCGTGACGATCGCCGATCTCGTGTCCGGCGACACCGAGCGCGAGCGCCTCTTCGACGAGCTGCGCGGCAAGCCGGGCTCGCTCGTCCGCTCCCTCCGCGACACGGTCCGCCGGGAGTCGAGCTAAATTCAGGCGCCGAGCGCCCGCTTCACCGTGTCGACGAGACGCGGGAGCGGGACCGGCTTCGGCAGGATCTCCGCGAAGAGCCCGTCGGGGTCGGCGAAGCTCACGTGGCCCGTCACCGCGACGAGCGGCACCTTCGCCGTCGCGGCCGCGCCGCGGATCTTCTTCGCGAGGTCGATCCCGCTCATCGCGCCGAGCGTCAGGTCGGTCAGCACCACCCCGGGCGCGCCGCGCTCCTCGATGCGCGCGAGCGCGTCCTCGCCCGATCCGCAGCCCTCCACCTCGAAGCCGTTGAAGGACAAGAACTCCGCGAGCACCTCGCGACCGTCGTCGTGGTCGTCGACGAGGAGAATCCAAGACATGAGCGTAAAGCTAGCGAGTTCGGGCAAGAGAACCAAGGTCGACCGTGGGAGCGGAAGAGCTTGCCGGCCGAGAAGTGACGAATCGCGCCGCGGAAGCTCCAGCGCCGGGTGGCGGCGGAACGCGACCACTGTTGCGCCGTGTCACGCGAAATCTCGCGCTCAGCCGCTCTCTTCGCGGATCGGTCACTGGCACGACCGTCGCTTCGCTCCTGTCGGAAGAACACCACTGATGGAGCGGCATTCGCGTCAGCGAGGCCCGCAGGAGATGAGTCATGTCGATCGACGAGAAGCAGCCCGAGACCACCACGAGCGCAGAGCCGGCCGCCACGCCCGCGCCCCAACCGTCGCCCGCGACTCCCACGGCCCCGACGCAGGCCGACGGCTCGACCGCGGGAGCGGGCGAGGCGCGCCCCCGCCGCCGTGGCTTCGCGGCGATGGACCGCGAGCGCGTGAAGGAGATCGCGAGCAAGGGCGGCCGCGCCGCGCACGCCGCCGGCACCGCCCATCAGTTCAACCCCGACGAGGCGCGCGTCGCCGGCAAGAAGGGCGGCCTCGCCCCCCACGTCCGCCGCGGCGGCGTCCGCCGCCGCCCCCCCGTCGAAACCGCCCCGCCCAACAGCCAACAAGGCCAGACCGACGGTCGTTAGAGTACTCAACGTCGGGGGCTTCGCCCCCGACACCCCCACCCCAGACACGGCCCTCGCGCTTCGCGCTCGGGGCGCTTCGCGCCCGCATGCGCGGCCGCTTCTGGGGCCCCGGGCGGGAGGCAGGAGGCGGCGCGTGGGATGCGTGCTCTCAGTGACCGTCGATCACGGCGACCAAAGCCTCGACCAGCTCGTCGGGCTCGATGGGCTTCGCGACGTGCCTATCGAAGCCGGCGTCGAGGACGCGGCGGCGGTCTTCGGCTCGGGCGTAGGCGGTCATCGCGACGAGCGGGAGCGCGCGCACGCCCTCGGCGGCGCCACGAACGCGGCGAACGAAGGCGTAGCCGTCCTCGCCCGGCATCGCGAGGTCCGAGATCGCGACGTCGGGCTTGTCGCTCTCGAGCGCCGCGAGCGCGGCGCCGACGGTCGAGCAGCACCGCACCTTCGCGCCCGCGTCTTCGAGGATCATCGCGAGGAGCTCGCGCATGTCGGAGTCGTCGTCGAGGACGAGGACCGCGCGGCCCGCGAGCGGCTTCTTCTCCTCCGGACGGCGTGACGGCGGCGGGGCGGCGACCGGGCTCGCCGCGCGTTCGTCCGCGGCGGCGGGATCGGCCGGGAGGACGACGGTGAACGTCGCGCCTCGCCCGCGGCCCTCGCTCTCCGCGCGCACCGTCCCGCCGTGGAGCTCCGCGAGGTGGCGGACGATCGCGAGGCCGAGGCCGAGGCCGCCGTGCGTCCGCGTCGTCGAGCCGTCGGCCTGACGGAAGCGATCGAACACGAACGGTAGGAAGTCCGGGTCGATGCCTTCGCCGGTGTCCTGGATGACGAGCTCGAGGCGCGTCGCCGACCTCCGCGCGTGGAGCGTCACCGTGCCCTCCGCTGGCGTGAACTTCACCGCGTTGAGGAGGAGGTTCCACAGGATCTGCTGGAGGCGATCCTCGTCGGCGACGATGATCCCGAGCGGTTGCTCCACCCGCACGTCGATGAGGACCCGCTTCGCCGCCGCCGCCGCGCGCGCCGTCTCGATCGCGTTGTCGACGATCGCGCCGACGTCGACGGAGCATGTCGACAGCCGGAGCTTCCCGGTGATGATGCGCGACACCTCGAGGATGTCCTCGACGAGCTGCACCTGCGTCTTCGCGTTGCGGAGGATCACCTCGAGGCCCTTGCGCCGGCGCTCGTCGCCCTCCTCGTCCTCTTCGATCAACACGCGCGCCCAGCCGAGGATCGCGTTCAGCGGGTTGCGGAGCTCGTGCGAGACGGTGGCGAGGAACTCGTCCTTGGACCGGTTCGCCGTCTCCGCCGCCGCGCGCGCGCGTTGCTCGCGTTCGAGGATCTCGATCCGCTCGACCTCGATCCGCTTCTTCGCGGTGATGTCGAGCATCGCGCCGAGGAAACGCACGACCTTGCCGTTCTCCGCGATCGCGACGCCGCGCGCGGACACCCAGCGCTCGACGCCGTCCTCGATCCCGATCGCGCGGTACTCCACGTCGAAGCTCATGTCGGCGCCGGGGTCGAGCACGCGCCGCACCTCCGCGCGGACGCGATCGCGGTCGGCGGGATGGATGCCCTCGATGAAGGTGGCCCACGTGATCTCCGCGTCGGGGCCGAGGCCGGCGAGCGCCTTGCACCGCGCGTCCCAGCGGAGCTGCTCGGTGAGCGGGTTGTAGTCCCACGTCCCGAGGCCCGCCGCCTCGAGCGCGATGCGGAGCCGCGCTTCGCCGGCGCGCAGCTCGAGCTCGGCGAGCTCCGCGCGGTGCCGCGCCTCGCGCGCTTCGTCGTAGAGCCGCGCGTTCTCGAAGGCGGAGGCGGCGTGGCTCGCCGCGATCGCGACGAGCTCCTCGTCGCGCAGGTCGAACACGTACGCCGCCTCGTGCACGAGGACGAGCGCGCCCTCGACCGTGCCGTCGCGCGCGACGACCGGCGCCGCGAGCAGGCTCCCGATCGGACGGCCGCCGAGCTTGCGCGCGTCGTCGTGTCGCGCGATGCGTCCGCGCTCGAAGACGCGCGCGAGGACCGGCGCGTTGGGCCCGAGCTCTTCGAGCACGGCGCGGAGACGACCGACCTGCGCGAGCCCCCAGCGCCCGTCGCGCTGCCGATAGTGGAACGCCGCGCCCGACGCGCGCGTGAGATCGCGGCCTTGCGCCGCGAGGCGCGCGGCGATGTTCGCGACGTCGAGGTCCTCCGTCAGCGCGCCGTGGATGCGGAGGAGCGCCTCCACCGTGGCGGCCTGCTCCGACGGCGGCGCCGCCGCGACGAGCCGCTCGGAGAGGCGGCCGCTCCCTTCGTCCGAGCGCGGCGCGAGCGAGTCGCGCGCGTTCTTCTGCCAGAGCTCGACGAAGACGGTGACCTTCGCGAGCAGGACGTCGGGATCGAGCGGCTTCGAGAGGAAGTCGACCGCGCCGCTCTCGTAGCCGCGTGCGACCTGCGCCCGCGTGGGTTCGTTGGCGGTGACGATGATGATCGGGAGCGCCTTCGAGCGCGCGTGCTTCTTGAGGAGGACCGCGGTCTCGAGCCCGTCGAGCTCGGGCATCTGCAGATCGAGGAGGACGAGCGCGAGGTCGGTGGCCTCCGCGACCTGGACCGCCTCCGCGCCGCTGCTCACGGAGACGAGGTGCGTCCCGAGCGGCTCGAGGGTCGCCTCGAGCGCCATCAGGTTCGGCGGGTGATCGTCGACGAGGAGGATCGTCGCCCGGCGCTCGACCGGGGTCGTCGCGGCCGTCGCCAACTGTCCCGTTCCGCCCACTGCTCAATCGAAGGCCCGG
Organism: Labilithrix sp.; assembly: GCA_019637155.1. Lineage (NCBI taxonomy): Bacteria > Pseudomonadati > Myxococcota > Polyangiales > Labilitrichaceae > Labilithrix > Labilithrix sp. The sequence continues at coordinate 139,422 of JAHBWE010000020.1, forward strand.
ACCGGGGATCGGTCAACGCGGCGAGTTTTCCCAGGCGCGCTATGGTGTGCGGGTGCCGCGCTGGCTCTTCCTTTTCATGCTCGCCGCCGCGTGCGGCAGCGACGACGCCCAGCCCGAAGGTCCGCCGATCGATCTCCCGCGCCGCGACGCAGCGCCGCCGCCGAGCTCCGACGCGGAGGCGTGCGAGACGCTGACGGATCCGAACAACTGCGGAGCATGCGGCCGCGTTTGTCCGAGCGGGCCGCGCGGTGCGGCGGCGTGCGCCGGCGGGACGTGCGTGCTCACGTGCGAGCGCGGCTGGGGCGACTGCAACGCGAGCGCGATCGACGGCTGCGAGACCGACCTCGACAAGACGATCGACCACTGCGGCGCCTGCGGCCGCGATTGCCGGACGTGCGAGGGGACGACGTGCACGGCGGGGGCCTGCGACGCGAAGACCTTCGCGACGCGGCCCGCTCCGATCACGCTCCTCTCGGTCGACGCGACGCTCCTGACGATCGCGGACGCCGCGAGCGTCGACCAGCTCGCGCGGGGCGACGCCGCGCTCGCGCACGTCTACGACGTCCCGAAGACGCCGTGGCTCGTCGCGAACGGCGCGCAGGTCCTCTTCGTCTTCCCCGGCCGCGAAGCGTACTCCGGCATCTACGCGACGTCGGCCGGCTTCGTCGGCCCGCAGATCGCGGCCTACGCGCAGGGCAAGAGCGTCGACACGTTCGGCGTCGACGACACCGGCGTCTACTGGGCGGAGGAGACGACGGGGCAGGCGCGGGCGCTCGTGCGCTGCAAGGACTGCGCGGTGCCGACCGTGCTCTCGCCGAGCGAAAACGAGCTGCGCCCCGGCGCGATCGCGCTCGACGCGACGACGGTCTACTTCGCGGCCGGCGACATGATCCGCCGCGTAGAGAAGACGGCGGAGGGCCTCCGCACGCTCGCGGTCGGGCAGTCGGGGCGCTCCCTCGCGGTAGATGCAGATTACATCTATTGGATCAACGAGGAGAGCAAGGATCTCGCCCGCCTCGCCAAGGTCGGCGGCGGCACGCCGGAGCGGCTCGTGACCGGCCTCGACGCGCCGCGCTCGCTCCTCCTCGCCGGCGAGCACCTCTACGTCGGCGATCGGAGCGCGCTCTTCCGCGTCGACAAGGACGGCGGCCGCCGCCTCGATCTCGCGACGACCGAGACGCTCGGCCCCCTCGCGATCGAGGGGGCCTGCATCTGGTACGGCGCCGGCACGGACATCCGCCGCGTCGCGCGCTGAGCGCGGGACTACTCGCCGAGGCAGACCTTCGCCTGGCCACCCTTGAGGGCGGTCGCGGTCGAGCACTGCTTGTTCTTGCACTCGTTGTTGATGGTGCAGCTCTTGTGGCACTCGTTCTTGCCGGCCGCGGAGAGGATCGCGGTCTTGCCCGGCGGGCACGCGAACGGAGCCGCGCCCGCGTCCACCACCGTGGCGGGAGCTCCGGCGTCGGCGGTGGCGACCGCGACGGCGCCGCTGTCCGCGCCCGCGTCGACCTTCTTGTGCGGCACGACGGTGGAGGTGAACGCCGCGTCGGTGACCCAGCCCATCAGCGTCACGGTGGGGTTGCTCGGGTCCTGGAACTGGATGAGCGAGTCCTTGCCGTTCGTCGCGATGCGCTCGACTTGCGTGCCGACCTTCAGCGTCGCGACGATGTTGGCGCCGCCGGGGGAGGTGCGCGGCGTGGCCTGGGTCGCGATGACGCGATCCTCGTCGAGCGGCGTCTCGGTCGCGAAGCGCGCGACCGCGGCGGCGTTCGCGGCGGTGACCGGCGTCGAGTCCGGCGGCGCCGCGTCGAGCGGGACCTCCTCCTCCGCGACGGACGCCTCGGGGGTCGCGGCCTCGTCGGTCTTCTTCTTGAGCATGTCGCAGCCGGTGACGGCGACGATCGAAGCGAGCATGAACACGGTCAGGTTCCGCATCAGGATTCTCCTGAGCGCCTGCATATCACGCTTCAGCTGGCCGTGGCGCTCACGTCGAGATCGGAGATCGGGGTGGTCTGCCAGGCCTCGTTTCCACGCAGCGGCCACTCGAGGTCCTTGATTTGCGGAGCGAGACGGGAAAGCTCCGTCCGGATCATCCGTACCCGCGTCCTCTGGGCGGGGCTCGCGCGGAGGGCACGGCCGAGGATCTCCGCGAGCTTACGCAGCTCCGGGCGCGCGCGGAGCTGGGCGATGCCGGGCGGGAGGCCGTCGTGGGAGAGGTGCTGGCGGATGGTGACGAAGGGGTCCTCGTCGTCGAAGAGCGCGCGGCCGGTCAAGGTCTCGAACGCGAGGCACGCGAAGGAGTAGGCGTCGGCGGCGAAGGCGCTCTCGGGCTGACGCTCGTCGTTCCAGACCTCCGGCGCCGCGTAGATCGGGTTCCCGCACTTCTTCCGCACGGTGCGCCCGCTGAGCCCGAAGTCGACGAGCGTCGCCGCGCCGGTCTCGCGGCGGAGGATGACGTTGTCCGGCTTCACGTCGAGGTGGCCGACGCCGACGGAGTGCATCGCGTCGAGCCCGGCGAGGACGCCGTCGAGGACCTCGAGCGCGCGCGCCATCGTGAGCGTCCTCTCTTCGAGCTCTTCGAAGACGGTGCGGCCTTCGACGAGCTCCATCACGAGGAACGGCTTCGGCTTCGACGCGACGTCGAACGCGAGGATGCGCGCGAGGTTCGCGTGGATCGGGATCGCGGCGAGGGCGGAGGCCTCCGCCCGGAACGCCGCCATCATCTCTTCTTCCGGGACGTGGACCGCGAGCGCGCCGCCGTCGTGGGGGACCTTCAGCACGACCTGCGGCGCGAGCGGATCGCCCTCGTCCTCGAGCCGGTGCGCGAGGAACAAGGACCCGAGGCCGCCCTCCGCCATCGGCCGGACGAGGCGGAACCCGCCGAGGACGCCGCTCTCCGGCACCCAGGCGGGCATGTTGCGCGGCGGCGCGGGGACGATGCTGTGCGCCGGTGGGCGGATCGACGCGGGCCCGCGCGACGGCGGCGGCGGCGGGCGCGAGTGGCGCTGCGGATCGCTCGCCTCGCGACAGCGCGTCACGAACGTGTAGAGCGCGCTCGCCCGCGCGCGCTTGTCGTCGCGCGTGCGCCCGTCTCCCTGCGGGGCGCGCGCCGCGGTGTAGAGCGCCTGCAGCACGCCGACGCGGGACGGGAGCTCGACCGCCTCGCGCTCCTCGTCCGAGAGCATCGAGAGCACCGCGTCGGCGATGCGGTTCGCGCGTCCCCACGCTTGCGCATCGGTGCCGATCTCGACGCTCGGGAGGAGCTCCCGCTCGAGCACGTTGAGCAGCCCTTGCACCAGCGATGAATCGCCGAGCATCCATCTCAACCCTAGCACCGAAGCGCGAAGACGCCGCATAATCCCGCGCCGATGTCGCTCCGCCGTCTCCTCTCACTCGCCGCCGTCGTCGCGCTCGGCCTCGCGGCGCCCCGCGCCACCGCCGACGCGCCGAAGCCGCCCGCGCTCACGGCCGAGAAGTCCGTCCTCGCGAACGGGCTCGAGGTGATCCTCGACGAGGACCACCGCACGCCGATCGTCACGGTGAACATCTGGTACCACGTCGGCTCGAAGGACGAGCCCGCGCACCGCAACGGGTTCGCGCACCTCTTCGAGCACGTGATGTTCCAGGGGTCGAAGCACGTCCCGGAGGACACCTTCTTCAAGTTCCTCGAGAAGGCCGGCGCGACGTCGGTGAACGGCACGACGAACACCGATCGCACGAACTACTTCGAGACGGTGCCGGCGAACCAGCTCGAGCTCGCGCTGTGGCTCGAGAGCGACCGGATGGGGTTCCTCCTCGATCACGCGGATCAGAAGACGTTCGAGAGCCAGCGCGAGGTCGTGAAGAACGAGCGGCGCCAGCGCTACGAGAACGCGCCGTACGGCCTCGTCGCGGCGGAGATCCGGAAGGAGCTGTTCCCGAAGGATCACCCGTACCACCTCCTCACGATCGGGAGCCCGGAGGACCTCGACGCGGCGAAGCTCGAGGACGTGCACGCGTTCTTCCGCAAGAACTACGTCCCGAACAACGCCACGCTCGTCCTCTCCGGCGATTTCGACAAAGCGAAGGCGAAGGCGCTCGTCGAAAAGTACTTCGGCCCGATCCCGCGCGGCGCCGAGGTCCCGCGCATGAAGAAGACGCCGGTCACGCACCCGGGCGAGACGCGCATCGAGATGGAGGCGGGCGTCGAGCTCGCGCGCGTGTACGTCGACTGGCCGTCGCCCCCGAACTACGCCGCGGGCGACGCCGATCTCGACCTCGTCGCGCGCGTCCTCAGCGGAGGCAAGACGAGCCGCCTCTACAAGCGCCTCGTCTACGACCTGCAGATCGCGCAGAGCGTCTCGGCCCACCAGGCCTCGATGGAGCTCACGAGCTACTTCGACGTCGTCGCGACGGCGAAGGCGGGCCACACCGCCGACGAGCTCCTCAAGGCGATCGACGAGGAGCTCGCGAAGCTCCGCGCCGGCGGCGTGAAGGACGACGAGCTCGCGCGCGCGAAGACGGCGATCGTCTCCGAGAACGTCTTCGACCTCGAACGGAGCTCGTCCCGCGCCAACCAGCTGAACAGCTACAACCACTACCTCGGCGACCCGAACTACCTGACGCAAGACATCGAGCGCATCAACCGCGCGACGCCCCAGACCGTCGCCGACGCCGCGCGCACGCACTTGAAGGAGAAGGACCGCGTCGTGACGGTCGTGACCCCGAAGAAGGACGCCCCCACGCCGGGCCGCGTGGTGACGATCAAGCGAGGTGGGAAGTGAAGCCTGGCTTCAACGCAGGGGCTGCGCCCCTGCACCCCGCTCGCGCGATGCAGAAAAACGTCAGAACGTTTTTCCGCCGCGCGCTCGCTTTCGACGCGGCGTCAGGGCACCGCGCGCGCGCGGGGGCGCTGCACACCGCGCGTGGTGGGAGCGCGCTGTGCTTGCTGGGTTCGTTGGTTCTTTTTGGGTGTGGTGGGGAGGGGCCGGCGCCTGCGCGGCCTGTTCCGCTGGCACCTGTGGTGGCGCCGACGGCGCCGAGTGTGGCGGTGCTCGTGACGCCGGATGCGCCGTTTCGGCAGCAGGCGCCGGGGGCGGATGGGAAGATCGCGTTCGTTGCGCCGAAGGTCGGGGAGGCGAGGCTGAAGAACGGGCTTCGTGTGCTCACGGTGGAGCGGCACGAGCTGCCGATCGTGAGCGTGCGGCTCGTCGTCACGATGGGCGCGGGCGACGTGCCGGACGCGAAGCCCGGGCTCATGTCGTTCCTCGGCGCGTCGCTGGAGCAGGGCACGAAGAAGCGCGACGCGCTGAAGATCAGCGACGACTTCGAGGCGATCGGCGCCCACCACGGCGCGTGGCTCGATTGGGACTCGAGCGGCGTGTTCGTGCGCGTCCTCGCGGAGCGGCTCGACGCGGCCCTCGAGCTCGTCGCCGACGTCGCGCTCTCGCCGACGTTCCCCGAGGCCGAGGTCGAGCGCCTGCGCGCGCGCCGCCTCAGCGCGATCCAGGCCGAGAAGAGCAGCCCGGAGCAGATCCTCCACAACACCGTCGCCGCCTCGCTCTTCGGGCGCGCGCATCCGTATGGGCACAACATCGTCGGCGAAGAAGCGGACGTGAAGAAGATCACGCGCGCCGACCTCGTGAAGACGTACGACCGCATGTTCGTCCCGGCGAACGCGGCGCTCGTCATCGTCGGCGACGTCACGCCCGCCGCGCTGCTGCCGAAGCTCGAGCCGACCTTCGGCGCGTGGAAGGCGAAGCCCGGCGCCGCCGCGCTCGCGAGGAGGTCGCCGAAGGCGCCGGCGAAGGCGGCGACCAAGCAGCGCCTCGTCTTCGTCGACAAGCCGGGCGCGCAGTCGCAGATCCAGCTCGTCCGCCCCGGCGTCGCGCACTCGGTGAAGGACCGCGAGGCGTACGTCGTCGCGAACTCGATCCTCGGCGGCATGTTCTCGAGCCGCATCAACATGAACCTGCGCGAGAAGAACGCGTACACGTACGGCGCGCGCTCGCACTTCTCGATGCGGCACGGCGCGGGGGCGTTCGGCGTCGGCGCGGCGGTGCACGCGGAGAAGACCGGGCCTGCGATCCAGGAGGTCCTGAACGAGCTCGACGCGCTGAAGAAGGACGGACCGACCGCGGAGGAGCTCGCGCTCGCGAAGGAGAGCCTGCGCCTCGCGATGCCGGGTCGGTTCGAGTCGACGAACGAGGTCGCGAACGCGGTCGCGGACCTCGTCGTGTACGACCTCCCGCTCGACGACTACGAGAAGCGGCCCGCGCGCATCGAGGCGGTGACGGCCGACGACGTGAAGCGCGTCGCGAACGAGTACTTCGCGAAGGAGTCGATGACGGTCGTGGTCGTCGGCGGCAAGGTGAACGTCATGCCTCAGCTCGAGCCGCTCCAGCTCGGCCCCGCCGACGAGCGCGACGCGTACGGAAACCCGATTTCCCCGGAAAAGAAGTAACCGCGGCCCAGGGCCTGCTCCAGATGGGGGAGGACGCGAGCGCAGCCATGCGATCGGCGATGGATCCTCGCTCGCGCCAAGGAGGAGCGGTCATGAATTGCCACGCTTGCAAGTGCCACGTCACACCGGTGAAGCCGCGGACGATGTGGAAGGTCGGAGTCGTCGCCTTCTGGATCACGTCGCTCGTCGTGGCGGTCGGGTTCGGGAGCATCGTCGGCCTCAGCCTCTTCCTCGCGCCGGTCGCGATCGCCGTCGGTATGGCGATCGGGACCTCCGCGCGACGCCTCTCCTCCTGGACATGCCCCCGCTGCGACGCCGAGCTGCTCGAGCCCGAGCCGAACACCACGCTCACCACGGCCCCGCTCGCGTCGATCGCGCGCGAGACCTAAACCACAGCGGCCTGAAGCACGCCGCACGTCTGTTTCTCTTCATGCTCGCGTTCACCGCCTCCTGCAAAGGCGGCCGGCCGCGGCCCGAGAGCGCGCCGCTCCCGAACGACGACGCGGCCACACCTGCGCCGGCGCCCCTCACCTACTGGGGCGCGGTGGCGCCGATCCTCGAGTCGCACTGCACGAGCTGCCACGCCGAAGGCGGCATCGGCCCGATCGCGCTGACGAGCTTCGCCGACGCGAAGACGCACGCGGGCGACATCGCCTACCAGACGCGCACGAAGCACATGCCGCCGTGGCTCCCGGACACGAAGGCGTGCGCGCCGCTCGGCCACTCGCGCGCGCTCGCCGACGCGGACGTCACGACGCTCGTCGCGTGGGCCGAGGCCGGCGCGCCGGAGGGCGACCGCGCCGAGTACCGCGCGCCGAAGGTGACCAAGACCTACGCGACGCTGCCGGCGGAGCCCGATCGCGTCGTCACGCCGGCGGAGGGCTACGTCCCGAAGCGCGATCGCAACGACGACTACCACTGCTTCGTGCTCGACCCGAAGCTGGTCGAGCCCGAGCGCGTGGTCGGCCTTCGCATCGCGCCGGGGCTGCCGTCGGTCGTGCATCACGTCCTCCTCTACGAGGTGCGCGCGAGGGCGGTGGAGCGCATCCAGAAGCTCGACGCGGCGGAGCCGGGGCCCGGCTACACGTGCTTCGGCGGCATCGGGGTCGTGCCCACCGTGCGCGCGGGGAACCTCGCGAAGGGCGAGCTCGTCGACTTCGACGCGCAGATGATCGTCGGCTGGGCCCCCGGCGCGGGGGCGACCGACGAAGCCGGCGCGCCGACGAAGCTGCCGGAGGGGACCGCGATCCAGCTCGCGCCGGGCTCGCGCCTCGTGATGCAGGTGCACTACAGTCTCGAAAACTACGCGCGCGAGAAGACGAGGGCGGACAGGACGCGCATCGACATGTGGCTCGCGAAGCGCGGCGAGCCGCTCAAGCAAGCGGTGTGGATCCCGCTCCTCGACTGGAATTTCAGGGTACCGAAGGACGCGCCGGCGACCGACCCGCGCGCGACCGCGCACGCGGAGTTCCCGCTTCCGCTCTCGCTCGAGGTGCTCGGCGTCGCGCCGCACATGCATCTGCGTGGCAAATCCATCCGCGTCGAGTCCACGGGCGACGGCGCGGAGAGCACCTGCCTCCTCGACGTGCCGCGCTGGGACTTCCACCATCAGGAGGGCTACTGGCTCACCGAGGGCGTGCGCGTCGGCAAGGCCGCCCTCACCTGCCGCTGGGACAACTCCCCCGGAGCGCAGCCGATCGTGAACGGAAAGCGCAAGCCGTCGCGCGAGCTCCGCTGGGGCGAGGGCACCGACGACGAGATGTGCCTCGCGTTCCTGTACGCCACGCTCTGACGCTAATCGGGCCAGGCGGGATCGTCCTCGACGACCCAGGAGAGGCTCTTCTTCAGCTCCTGCTTCACCTGCCGTTTGTAGCCGTGGCCTTCTCCCGCCCCGTGGACGACCTTGATCTCGACGCGCTGGGCGCGGAGGAGCGCGGCGGCGGGCGCGACCTCCTCGACGCACGAAGGTTGGCCGCACGCGAAGAGCACGCGCTTGCCGCCGCCCTTCGCGAACGCGGCCGCGGACTCGGGCGTCCACGCGCTCTGACCGCCTTCGATGAAGATCGCGCGCGGGTACTTGGCGGGCTGCTTCGTCACGATCTTCGGACCGAGGAACGCGCCGCGCGAGAAGCCCGCATAGACGAGGCTCTGCTCCGCGACGTACGAGGGGAAGCGCTGCTTCAGCGCCGCGAGCCCGGCGTTCACCTCGCGCTCGAGCACCTTCTCGTCGGCGAAGAAGTACCCGAGCTGCCGTGGCTTCGGAGCGGGCGGCGTCGGGGTCGGAGTCGGGGTCGGGGTCGGCTCGGTCGTTCCGTCGCTGTCGCCGCCCGACGCGACCGGCGGTGACTGCTTCGCGATCGGCGCCAGCGCGCCCGCGTCGTCGCTCTCGAGGACATAGTGTTTCGCGCCACGCGGACAGAGCACGAACGCACGCGCCCCCACGACGTCGCGCCACGTTTCGCACTGCTCTTCCGGCGTGTCACCGATGCCGATGACAGCAACGACGACAGGCATCGCCCGCGTCGCCCCCACGGGCACGGAGACGACAGCCTCGGCGAACCCGGGCACCGCAAGCACAACCTGCGGCGACGCAGCCGCGAGCGGCGCAAGCCCCCCCGGCGCGTCGTTCGAGCCACCACCACACCCCTTGCACCCCACCCCACCAAACACGAACGCAGCAACAACGAAAACCGCCGCGCCACCCCGCGTCGCCGCGCCATCCCGTGGCGGCGCGGGGGCGTTAGCCTGCATCGTCGCCGAAGAGGGGGAGGCTCGGGGTTGGGGCCGGCTTCGGATCGTCGTCCTTCTTGTCGATGTTCGGGAGTGGCGAGTTCGCCGGCGTCTTCGGGTCGCCGGCCGGCTCTTCTTGCCGGCAGGCGAACCCGAGCGCGAGGAGCGCGGCGGCGACGATGAAACATCTTGCTCGGCTCACGGCTCCCTCCTTACTCGTCTCTCTCGACTCGTAACACGACTCAGGACCGAGCGGTCCGTCCGTTCCCGTTCTGCGAGACGGGACCACGGGCCGACGCCGGCGGCTCCGCGCGCGCGACGCTCCGGCGCAGCCGGATCTCGTTCCGCACTTCGTCGACGCCGTGCACGCGCTCCGTCATCTGCTCGAGCGCGCGCTTGTCGTGCCGGCTCTCGACGAGACCGACGAGCCGCACCACGCCGCCTTCGACGATGACCTCGACCTCGCTCGCGTCGACGAAGCCCTGCCGCGACATCACCTCGCACACCTCCTCGCGGATGCGCTCGTCCGATCGCTTGTAGCCCTTCGGCCCCTTCCCGTAGTGCGGCCCGCGTCGTTCACGCTCGCGCTCGTGCTCACGCTCGCGCTCGTGCTCGCCGAAGCCCATGCCCATGTCGGTGCCGCCGATGCCGCGGCCCCAGCGCGGCTCTTCCGGATACGCGTACTGACTGAGCCCGTAGCCGTGCTGCTGGTGATGCGGATACGGCAGCTCGTTGGTCGGATACGGCGGGCCGTTGGTCTGTCCGCCGTGCCAGCGCTCCGCGCTCGCGCCGTAGCCGCGGAACCCTTGCTGTCGCCGCGACGTCCAGGACGCGCTCGGAGCGCCGAGCGCCTCCCACTCCGAGAGGTGCTCGCGCCCCGGATAGCCGTGGGACTGGCGATAGCCCCACGACGCGGGTTGCTCGTCCTCGTGCTCGCGCGGGACGCGACTGCCGTCGCGGACCACGCCGCGCGTCACGAGCGGACCTTCCCACTCGCGGTGCGGATCGTAGCCCGACGTGCCGAACGTCCCGCCCATCCCGCTGCCAAAGCCCCCGTCGTCGCGCCGGTATCGCATCTCGCTCTCCTCTCTTGCTCGTCCCGGCTGCAACCCACATGCCCCTCCCCCTCGCGCGCTCGCGCGGAAACCTCCTGCTCGGGCTTCCGCGGCGGGTGCCGTTTCGCCACGAAAGATCGTCCTCGCGCCACCCGCGTATACGATGAGCTCATGCCGAAGCCGCTCTCGTACGACGCGATCCTCGCTGCCCTCACCGCTCTCGCGCTCGGCACCGGCTGCGCAAAGAAAGACGAAGCCGCCAAAGCAACCGCAGAGCCCGCCTCCGCGACCGCATCCGCGATCGCGACCGCGGAGCCCACCACCGCAGAGCCCACCACCGCCGCGCCCGCGCCTCCTCCGCCTTCGGCGAGCTCCACCCCCGCCATCGCCGCGACCGAAACCGCGAAGCCAACACCCGTCGACCATCAAAAGAACGCAGCCCCCGCACCCGCCAAGCCCCCCAAAGGCTCCGCCGCCTGCGGCGCCGGCACCTGCAACGCCGACATGAAGAAATAACGCGAGCCCCCAGCGGTGTCTGGGGTGAGGGTCGGGGCGAAGCCCCGACGTTGAGATCACTCGGCGTCGAACGCGAGCAGCTCCGCCACTGTCCGCTCCGGGGCGTCGACGTGCAGGAAGTGCGATGCGTCCGCCATCCAGACGAGCTTGGCGCTCGGGATGTCCGCGGCGTAGCGCGGGCCGAACGACGGAGGCACCATCACGTCGTTCGTCGCGTAGAGGAGCTCGATCGGGCACGGCGGCGTCCAGCCCCGCAGGCGCGCCACGATCGCGGCGTGCTCCTTCGCGGTGAGGCTCTCGTCGAGGATCTTCGCGAACACGCTCGCCTCCGCCCGCGTCGCGAAGATGCGGCCGTACTCCTTCGTCTCCTCGACGCTCATCATGTCACTTCGTGCATAATGCACGTTCTTGGCGACGAAGGTCGCCGGCCAGCGGTGGGCGACCGCCGCGATGACGGCGCGCGCCGCGGCGCCGAGGCCCGGCGTCCGGAAGAGCACCGACGACAGCTTCGTGCGCACGAGCGGGTAGCCCGGCGAGTGCATGATGACGAAGCGCCGCGCGAGCGACGCGTTCTCCGCGTCGAGGAGCGCGCGCAGGCAGTAGAGCCCGCCGAGCGAGTTGCCGACGAGGTAGACCGGCTCGTCCGGAGCGACCGCGCGGACGTAGGCGGCGACGAAGCGCGCGACGTTCGCGACCGAGTAGCGGAGATCGAGCGGCTTGTCGCTCGCGCCGCTGCCGACGAGGTCGGGCGCGAGCACGCGGTAGCGCTTCGCGAGCGGCTCGAGCACGTAGCGCCACGAATACGACGAGGTCATCAGCCCGTGCACGAGCACGAGCGGCCGCCCCTCCCCCAGCGTTTTGTGGCGGATCGCGACGTTTCGCTCGTTCCCCTCCTCGTCACGGAAGCGCAGATCGACGCGCGCGTCGGGGATCGCGTAGTACGGGTGCTCCCACGGCCCTCTCTCCGGAAGCATGCGCGCGATTCGAGCACGGATCGCGGCGAGCTGTCCCACCGTCCCGCGACGTAGCCGTGTTATCGATCGTCGGATGTCGACCGATAGCCGCGCCCGCACCGAGCACTGGCTCGCGCTCGCGCGTCACACGCCGCTCGGCATCCTCTGCGACCTCGACGGAACGCTCGTCCCCTTCGCGCGCACACCGGACGAGGCCCGCCCCGACGACGCGGCGATCGATCTCGTCACCAGCCTCGCCCTCCTCCCCGGCGTCACGATGGCGATCGTGAGCGGCCGCCCCCGCGCGTGGCTCGAGACCTTCTTCACCCGCGCCGAGGTCTTCCTCGTCGCCGAGCACGGCGCGTCCCGCCGCGGCATGGGCGCGTGGGACAACGTCGGCTCGATCGACCCCGCGCCGCTCGAAGACCTCGCGTTCCGCCTCGAGGCCCTCGCGCGCAAGAACCCCGGCGCGCTGCTCGAGCGGAAGCAGACCACGGTCGCGATCCACTACCGCCAGGTCCCGCGCGGCCGCCGCGGCGAGCTCCTCGTCGAGGCGTACGGCATCATCGACGCCTTCGTCGCGAAGCACCCCTCCTTCGAGCGGCTCGAGGGCGTGCTCGTCGTCGAGATCCGCCCTGCCTCGGTGAAGAAGTCCTCCGCCGTGCCGTGGATCCGCGGGATCGCGGGCGCCGGGACGCGCCTCCTCACCCTCGGCGACGACGTCACCGACGAGCACATGTTCCGCGCGGTCGACGCGAACGACGAGTCCGTCGTCGTCCGCACCGCCGAGCGCCGGCGCACCGCCGCGCGCTGGGAGCTCGACGACGCCGACGAGGTGCGGGCGGTGCTCCAATGGATCCGCGGCGTACGCGCGGGCGAGACGCCGCTCCCGCTCGTGCTGCCGCGCCAGATCGAGCAGCCCGCGCCGCCGGCCAGCGGCGTGTCGCGCGACCTCCTCGTCGTGTCGAACCGCCTCCCCGACTTCAGCCCGATCGAGGGCGACGACCCCGCCGCGCGGAAGAAGAACGTCGGCGGCCTCGTCTCCGCGCTCGAGCCCGCCCTCCGCGAGCGGCGCGCGATGTGGCTCGGCTGGAGCGGTAAGACGGTCGCGACCACGGAGCCGACGACGGGCGGCACCTCGGACGAGAACGAAGGCCCGGTCCAGCTCGCGTGGGTCGATTATACCGAGAAGCAATATCGCGATTACTATTCGGGATTCTGCAACGGCACGCTCTGGCCGCTATTCCACTCTTTCCCCTCGCGCGTCGCGATCGAAGACGCGGGTTGGGAGTCGTACCGCGACGTGCACGAGGCCTTCGCCGACGTCGCCGCGCCGCTGACGAGCAAGACGGCGAAGATCTGGGCGCACGACTATCACCTCATGCTCTTCGCGCAGGTCATGCGCCAGCGCGGCCACGTCGGGCCGATGGGGCATTTCCTCCATATCCCGTTTCCGTCGCTCGACATGCTGTCGATGCTGCCGTGGGCGGCGCAGCTCCTCGACGCGCTCCTCGACTTCGACCTCCTCGGCTTCCACACGCCGAAGGACGTCACGAACTTCATGGCGTGCGTGAGCGGGCTCCTCTCCGCGCAGGTGTCCGACGCGGTGGTGCGCCATCGGAACCGCGAGACGCAAGTGGCGGCGATGCCGATCGGGATCATCCCCGACGCCTTCCAGGAGACGCCGGAGCCGGCCGTGGTCGAGGAGATCGACGGGCTCATGCGCGTGCTCGGCGACTCGAAGCTCGTGCTCGGCGTCGATCGCCTCGACTACACGAAGGGGATCCCCGAGCGCCTCCTCGGGTTCGGGAAGCTCCTCGAGATGTTCCCCGAGTGGCGCGGCAACGTCTCCCTCGTCCAGGTGTCGGTCCCGTCCCGCGCCGACGTCCCGCTCTACGCGGAGCAGCGCGCGACGATCGAGGCGATCGTCGGCCGCCTCAACGGCGAGTACGGCGAGGCGGCGTGGGTCCCGGTCCGCTACCTCTATCGCTCCTACGCGAAGCCGCAGCTCGCGCAGCTCTACCGCGCCGCCGCGGTCGGCTACGTCACGCCGCTCCGCGACGGCATGAACCTCGTCGCGAAGGAGTACGTCGCGGCGCAGGACCCCGAGAACCCGGGCGTCCTCATGCTCTCGCGCTTCGCCGGCGCGGCGGTCGAGATGCAGGACGCGGTGCTGACGAACCCCTACTACCTCGAAGGCATGGCGCGCGATCTCGACCGCGCGCTCCGCATGCAGCTCGACGAGCGGAAGACCCGCCACGGAAAGCTCCTCGCCACCGTGCAGCGCTCGAACGCGGTGCAGTGGGCGGAGGGCTTCCTCGCCGCCCTCGCCTCCTGCCGCTAATTTCCTAGCGCGGCGATCAACGGGTACGCTCGTTGGCGATGCGCCGGGTGTTCTTTGCGCTCTTTCTCATGACCAGCGCGTGCAGCTGGGGCAGCGGCTCGGCCTGGATGAAGGAGCCGATCGCGCCGGAGGAGGGCGGGCGCAACTTCGGCTCGAGCGGCGGCGGGGCTCCCAGCACACGCGCGGCGTCGCGCACGATCGGCGACCGCCCCGCCGGCGCGGGCGAGAGCGGAGCGCCGACGAACGACAAGACCGGCGGCGGCGGGCGCGTGCTCGGGACGTTCCGCAACACGTACTACGACTTCCCGAGCGAGAAGGAGTTCTCCGGCCCGCCCATCTCGCTGATGAACGCGAAGTGCCAGCCGATCGCGCAGGTGCCGCGCACCTTCTACGAGGCGGCGTGCGTGCAGGGCTCCGGCGCGCTCGCCGCCGGCGGCACCGTGAGCTTCGCGAAGCGCGACTGCGCCTGCGCCGAGGTGTGCCCGCGCACGAGCCAGAAGATCTGCTTCGACGCGCTCGACCGATCGCAGTTCCCGTGGGGCCGCGGCGCCGCGGGGACGCCGATCACGCCGCTGCGCAGCGTCGCCGCCGACACGCACGTCCTCCCGATGGGCACCGTCCTCTACATCCCCGAGCTCGACGGCGTCGAGGGGAGCGACGGCTGCTTCGTGGTGGAGGACCGCGGCTCGCGCGTGCAGGGCGAGCACGTCGACATCTTCACCGGCGAGCCCGCGCGCACGCGCACGCTGAACTCGCTGGTGCCGAGCAACCAGGGCATCACCGTCGTCGTCGACGCCCCGGCCTGCGGTCGCTTGCGCCGCTGACGAAGCGTGCGATCCTGATCGGGTGGGAAACCCGTACCGCGACGCCGCGCCGCCGGAGCGACGCGTCTGGTTCCTCCCGGACACGAAGCGCGACCGGCTGATCCTCCTCACGCTCGCCGGGCTCTTCGTCGCCGGCACCGTCGTCCAGTTCTTCCGCGCGCACGACCCGCCGGCCCGCACGATCACGAACGAGGAAATCCTCGCCGTCGTCGCGCACCACCGCGTCGACCTGCGCGAGCGCTGCTTCGTCCAGCGCCGCGAGATCGCGATCGCGAACGTGACGATCGCGGTGACGGTCGACGCGAGCGGCGGCGTGCTCGACCAGTCCGCGAAGAGCGAATACCCCGCCCTGAACCGCTGCGTCGAGTCCGAGGTGAAGCGGTGGCGCTTCCCGGCGCGTCCCTTCGCCCGCGACGAGGACCTCAACATCCCGATCGTCTTCGAGCGATCGTGATCGTGACCGCCGATCCGACCGATCGCTTCACCGCGCGCGCCGGCGCGCGTCTTCGCGGTCGAGCCGAACGCCGACATGCGCGCGGAGGCGTTCGATCGCCACGCCGCCGACGGGCGCGTGGCGATCGCTTACTCCACGGTCGTGATCAGCGGCCCGCGAAGCGGGTCGTGACGTTGCCGAGCGCGTCGTACTCGTCGACGACGAGCATCGACGGCTGGTGGTCGTAGCAGAGGCGCTGGCGGTGGTCGGTGATCGCGATGTGGCGCTTCTGGCCGCGCACCATCGCCTCGCCGCTCAACGTCATCGAGCCGCAGCGGTCCATCTCGTACTCGAGCGCGAACTCACGCGCGTTCGGCTCGACGTAGATCTCGCAGAAGCCGGCGACGAGGTCGCGCATCTCGGCGACGGGCCGGCCGCCCTTCGAGCGGAGGACGAGGCGGGTGTGGACGTCGCACTCGGGGAGCGGCTCGGTCTCGGGATCGGCGTAGAGCTTGAACTCGCCGCTCTGGAAGTCGTTCTTCAGGTCGGTCTCGAACGCGTCGTCGCTCGTGGCGGCGTGCTCGGTCGCCGGGGCAGCGCAGCCACCGGCGAAGAGACCGAGAGAGAGAAGGACAAGGGCGGAAGCAGACTTGATCGACATGGGATACCTCGCGGAAGTGCGGGATCGATGACGCTGTGCGAGCACGCGTCGGGTTTGTTGGCGCCCATATCTCACCGTGTAGGCATGCTCGTCAATGCCTACGTGTAGGATATTTTCAGACACTCTGATTTCAGCGTAATTCCGAGCGGTTGAGATCGCCGGCGTGCATTGCTCGCGCTCGCTTGGTCGCGTAGCCTTCTTCGAGCGCGATGGAAGCGTCCTCGGCGAGCCTCAGCCTCGTCGGCAGCGTGGTCGCGGACCGCTACCGGCTCACGAAGCTCCTCGGCGAGGGCGGCATGGGCGCGGTCTTCCTCGCCGAGCACATGATGATGCGCAAGCGCGTTGCGCTGAAGCTGTTGCATCACGACCTGAGCGAGGACGAAGAGATCCTCGGGCGCTTCCGCCGCGAGGCGCAGGCGGCCGCGCGCGTGGACCATCCCAACGTCGCCGCCGCGACCGACTTCGGGCAGGCGAGCGACGGCTCCTTCTTCCTCGTCCTCGAGTACATCGAGGGCAAGAGCCTCCGCCACGCGATGGAGGACGGTCCGTTCGCGCCCGAGCGCGCGCTCCACGTCGCCCGCCAGATCACGCTCGGCCTCGAGAAGGCGCACGAGGCCGGCATCGTCCATCGCGACCTCAAGCCGGACAACATCATGCTCGTCACGAAGGACGGCGATCCCGACTTCGTGAAGGTGCTCGACTTCGGGATCGCGAAGCTCGAGGCGTCGTCGAAGGACGGCAAGCAGATCGTCACGCGCTACGGCACGATCCTCGGCACGCCCGAGTACATGTCACCGGAGCAAGCGGCCGGCGATCCGGCCGGCCCGCCCGCGGACCTCTACTCCCTCGGCGTCATGCTCTACGAGATGCTCACCGGGAAGATCCCGTTCGACGCCGCGGAGCGCACGGCGATCCTGAGCATGCACATCGTCGCGCCGGTCCCGCGGATGCGCGAGCGCGTGCCGAACGTCTTCGTCCCCGAGCCGATCGAAGCGCTCGTGATGCGGCTGCTCGCGAAGGTCGCGGCGGACCGGCCCGGCGACGCGGCGACGGTGCGCGCCGAGATCGAAGCAGCGGCGGCGGCCTCCAACCTGACGCTCCCGCACCTCGCGTCGGGGAGGTTCGTCGATCGCACGTCCGATCCCACGCCGCCCGCGCCGCCCGCGCCTCCGAGCGGCTGGAAGAACACCGACGCGCTCGCGAAGACCGAGTACGGGCTCGCGAGCGAGTCGGACGTCTCGTCCCTCGCGCAGCAAGCGAAGACGATGCACGCGGCGCCGCGAAAGAGCCTGATCCCGGGGGTCAAGCTCGGGCCGCTCGACGAGCTGCCGCGGCCGCTCGCGTACGCGGTGCTCGGCGCGCCCTTCTTCATCGTCGCGTTCGTCGCCGTCGTCATCGTGTCGCTCGCGTCGCACGACGGAAAGCCCACCGCCGCCGCGCGCGAGGCCGGCGTCGAAGCGCCGCCGCCGCGTCCGACGCACGCCACCGCGGTGCAGATCACGAACGCGAGGGCGGCGGGCGCCGGCGCGCTGGAGACGCTCGCGAAGGAGTACCCCGACGACGCGGCGGTGCAGGCCGAGCTCGCGCGCGCCCTCGCCGCCGCGGGGCGGCACGCCGACATGCTCGCGGTCGTGAAGAAGCTCGATCCCGCCGCGGTCGACGACGAGATCGAGAAGGGCGTCGTCGCCGCCGCGCTGAACACCGAGACGGTAGAGGAGGCCTACGCGCTCCTCGAAGGCGCCCTCGGCGCGCGCGGGGTCGACGGCCTCATCACGCTCGCGACGATGAAGCCGCCGCGGAGCCGCGCGGTGAAGGCGCTCGCGAAGGCCGACGTGCGCCGCCGCGCGTCGCCGGCGGCGGCGATCTACCTCGAGCTGAAGGCGGCCGGACGAGACTGCGCGCGCGTGCGGGACCTCCTCCGGCGCGCGCACGAGAGCGGCGACGCGCGGTGCCTGCCGCTCCTCCGCCCGCTGCGCGAGAAGACGGGCTGCGGCCTCTTCCGCGCGAAGGACTGCTGGTCGTGCCTGCGCAAGGACGACGAGCTCGACGACGCCATCCGCGCGGTCGAGTCCCGCGCGGCGAAGTGATCCGCGCCGCGATGTGATAAACGCGGGGGCGTGATCCCGTTCATCGGCATCGACGACAGCAAGCTGGCACCGTTCCATCCTTACGGGATCATGGTCGCGATCGCGTTCTTCGTCGGCGAGTGGGCGATGATGCGCTTCGCGGTGAAGCGTGGCTACGACCGCGGGGACTTCCGCGTGTGCTTCATCTTGCTCGGCGTGTTCGGCTGGTTCTTCGCGTGGCTCGTCGACGTCCTCTTCTATCGGCTGGACCACCTCGAGCAGGGCGTCTCCGCGCTGCAAGGCTTCAGCTCCACCGGCGCGATCGCCGGCGCGTTCCTGGGCGGCTTCTTCTGGACGCGCTACGACCTCCGCGGCTGGAAGCTCACGAAGCGCGAGACGCCGCACGCGCTCCTCCCGCTCACCGAGGTCGTCCTCGCGACGTGGCCGATCCCCTTCGCGTTCGGCCGCGTCGGGTGCGCGCTCATCCACGATCACGTCGGCGCGTCCGCGGTCCCCGGCACGCTCGGCTCGCTCTTCGCGGTCGGCTTCCCGCGCGACGCGAGCGACGGCGTCCACCACGTCTTCGGTCCCGTCCACCTCGTCACCGGCGCGTCCGACCTCCGCTACGACCTCGGGCTCCTCGAGGTGCTCGTGCTCGGCCCGCTCGCGCTGGCGTTCGCGCGGATGTGGAACAAGCCGGTCCCGATGGGCAACTACACGATCATCGCGTCGCTCGTGTACGGCCCGGTCCGCTTCATCCTCGATTTCCTCCGTGCGTCGGAGGGCCCCAGCGGGGAGGCGCGCCAGGGCGGCCTCACCTTCGCGCAATATTTCTCGATCGGCATCGTCGTCCTCGCGATCGTGCTCCTGGTTCGCCGGCGCAGAACGGGCGCGATTGAACCGGCGAAGGCGACGTCCTAGGGTTCGGCCCCATGCGTCGCCTCCTCCTCGCTGCCGTCATCGCGGCCGGTCTCTTCGCCCCGCGCTCGAGCGACGCGGCCGAGCGCTGGGTCGATCGTCCGATGACGCTCCATCGCCTCGTCTTCGCCGGCGACGTCGGCCTCGGCGTCGGCCACACCGACACCAACCTCACCCCGAGCATCACCGGCGCGGGCTTGAACCTCGAAGGTGCGCTCGGCGTGACCGACAACCTCGAGCTCGGGCTCCGCACCGGCATCCGCTTCGGCGACGACGGCCGCTTCACCGGCGCCGACGGCTACGGCCGCACGCTCTGGACGGAGACCTACGGCACGGGCAGCGACACGTTCGCGAACCCCGAGCTCCGCGTCCGCTGGGTCGCGTACAGCGGCAGCATCGCCGAGGTCGGCCTCGACGGGCGCGTGTTCCTCCCGGTCGAGAGCGGGACGCGCTTCGGCATGATGTTCGGCGTCCCGCTCGCCTTCCACGCCTCGGACTTCCTCCGCATCGACACGGGCGCGTACATCCCGGTCATCTCCCGGAGCGGCGGCGCGTTCAACGGCGTGACGATGCCGGGCTACTTCTGGTTCCAGACGTCGGAGAAGCTCTGGCTCGGACCGATGGCGGCGATCCGCATCATCGATCCCGGCGGACCGTTCGGCGATCACGACGTGAACCTGCTCGCCGGCTTCGGCCTCGGCTACCAGGCATTGCAGATGTTGGACCTCAAGTTCCAGGTCTTCGCGCCCGCGATCGACGAGGTCGGCCTCGACATCATCGGGTTCGGCTTCGGGGCGCAGTTCCGGATCGGCGAGTGACGCTCCGCCTCGTCCTCGGCGACAAGAACCTCTCTTCGTGGTCGCTGCGGCCGTGGCTCGCGCTCCGTCAGGCCGGCGTTCCGTTCGAGGAGCACGTCATGCTCTTCGCGACGCCGGGCTGGCGCGACGCGATCGTCGACCTCTCGCCGTCGGGACGCGTCCCCGCGCTGCGCCACGGCGATCTCGTCCTCTCCGAGTCGCTCGCGATCTGCGAGTACGTCGCGGAGCTCCACCCCGAGGCGAAGCTGTGGCCCGACGACGTCGCGGCGCGGGCGGTCGCGCGCGCGGTGTCGTGCGAGATGCACGCCGGCTTCGCGAGCATGCGGAAGGACCTCTACATGGACGTCGTCTCGCGCGCGCCGAAGGAGACGCTCTCGGCCGAGACGCGCGCCGACGTCGACCGCGTGCAGGCGATCTGGGAGGACTGCCGGACGCGCTTCGGCGCCGCGGGCCCGTTCCTGTTCGGCCGCTTCTCGATCGCGGACGCGATGTTCGCGCCGGTCGTCTTCCGCTTCCGCAGCTGGGGCGTCCCGATCGTGCCGCCCGCGGCGCGCGCCTGGTACGAGACGATGCTCGCGCTCCCGGCGATGAAGGAGTGGGAGGAGGCCGCGCGCGCGGAGGTGCGGGCGCGCACGGCGCCGGTCGCGCCGCCGGATCCGCGGAGCGCGCAGCACGTCTTCGCGGTCGTGTTCAGCAGCCAGCTCCGCCCGGACGCAAAAGGATATTCCGAAGTCGCGAACCGGATGGTCGAGCTCGCGAAGGAACAGCCGGGCTTCCTCGGCGTCGAGGCCGCCCGCGGCGCCGACGGATTCGGCATTACGGTCTCTTATTGGGAGTCGCTCGAGGCCATCGCGGCGTGGAAGGCGAATCCCGATCACCGCGCGGCGCAGGACCGCGGCAAATCGGAATTTTACGAGCGATACTCCTTGCGGGTCTGCAGCGTAGAAAGGTCATCATGATGTCCACGAAGGGAACGCACGCGGTCCTCGGCACGAGCATGACGTCTTTCCCGGAAGGCACGAAGACGGCCATGTTCGGCCTCGGCTGCTTCTGGGGAGCGGAGCGAAAATTCTGGACCGTGCCGGGCGTCGTCTCCACGCAAGTGGGTTATGCCGCCGGCTCCACGCCGAACCCCACCTACCGCGAGGTCTGCTCCGGCCGGACCGGCCACGCCGAGGTCGTCCGCGTCGTGTTCGACCCGACCAAGGTGAGCTACGGCGATCTGCTCAAGGTCTTCTGGGAGAGCCACGATCCCACCCAGGGGATGCGGCAAGGCAACGACCACGGCACGCAGTACCGCTCCGGCGTCTACGTCTACGACGCCGAGCAGCGCGCGCAGGCGGAGGCCTCGAAGGCGGCGTACGAGGCGAAGCTCCGCGAGGCCGGCTACGGGAAGATCACGACCGAGATCGAAGACGCGCCCGAGTTCTACTACGCGGAGGACTACCACCAGCAGTACCTCCACAAGAACCCGGACGGTTACTGCGGGCTCGGCGGCACCGGCGTCGCCTGCTGATCGCTACGGCGTGTGGCTCGCGAGCCAGCCCTCGCCGAAGAGCTCCTCGATCGGGGCGCCGGAGCGGGTCGAGACGTCGGACGGGAGCCCGAGCACGACACGGAGGGTCGGGGCGATGTCGGCGAGGCGCCGCGGGTGCGGAGACGTGACGGCGCCGCGCGCGAGGAAGCGCGGGCCCGACGCGGCCATCCAGACGCGAGCGGCCTCCGGCATCGAGCCGTGATCGGCGAACGAGTCGGCGCGCCCGTGATCGGCGGTGACGACGACGTGCGTGTTCTCGTCGACGAGCTCGAGGAGCCGCCCCAGCGTCTCGTCCGCGCGGCGGAGCGCGTTCACGTAGCCGGAGTAGTCGCCGTGGTGGGCGTGCTCGTCGGGATCGCCGAGGCTCAGGTAGAACACGTCGGGCCGCTCCTTCGCGTAGTACGCGAGCGCGACCTCGCTCGTGATGCGGTCGGGCCGGTAGTCGCCGACGCCGGGCCATGGCGCGATCGTGTCGTCGCCGTGTCGTCCCGCCGACACGAAGAAGGCCCCCGGGCTCGCCGTCGACGCGAGATCGATGCGCTCCCACGACGCGAACACGGCGACCTTCGCGCCCGCCGCCCGCGCCTCGTCGAGCAGCGTCGGGAGGACGGTGCGCGGACAGTGGTTGCTATCGCAGCCGGAGAAGCGGCCGGTGAGGATCTCCTCGTAGCCGGGCTGCGAGATGTAGTTCGGCCCCGTCGCCGCGATGGTGCCGTAGCCGGGCGCGCCGATGAAGGCGCCCGCGCGCTCGCCGAGCGCATGTAGGTTCGGCGTCAGCGTACGCGCGTCGATGGGTGCCGACCGCCAGCGATGCGGGTCCGTGCCCTCATGGACTTCCTGCCATCGCACCCCGTCGATCGTCACGATGACGGCCGACCCTGCGAGTCTTGCGCCCCCGTCAACCGCGTTGGCGTCGTACGCGACCGGTGGCCGGTACGTGTCCGTTTCGCGACGGGGCGTCGTCGGCCCCCGATCGGCGCAGCCGGTCGCGAGGATGGCGAGAATTCCGAGGACCGCCCTACTGCTCAGTCCGAGAATCATGAGTGCACACTACATGTTGTTTGTTGCGTTATCGTGAAGGCGCGGCGAACGCTACGTAGAGATGCAAGAGCCGTGACCGACGACGAGCTGCCTCGTCGTGACGCGAGCCGCGAACGCGTCGTCGTGCGTCACGAGGACGACACAACCGGGAAACGACGTGAGCGCGGACTCGAGCCGCTCGATGGTGGGGAGGTCGAGGTGATTCGTAGGTTCATCGAGCACGAGCGCCCAGGCGTGGAGGCCGAGCGCGAGCGCGAGCGCGATCTTTCGTGCTTCTCCCGGCGAAAGAGCGCCGTGGCGACCGAGGACGCGCTCGGGATCGCTGCCGAGCGCGGCGAACACCGACAGGACGCGACCGCGCTCCTCGGCGCTGCATTCGCGCAGACGCGCAAGGTGTGCGGCGACGGCCGCGGGCTCGAGCTCTTGCGGCAAGTGGAGGATCTTCGCGGCGTGAGCGGGCGACTTCGTCGACTTCGTCGCGAGGAGCGCCTCGAGGAGGGTCGTCTTCCCCGCGCCGTTGGGGCCTGCGATGCGGACGCGCTCTTCGCGTCCGACGTCGACGCGCACGTCGCGAAGGACGACATGGTCGCTTTCGCGCGCGCACACCTCCTCCGCCTCGAGATGGAACAGGATCGGGCTCGGCGCGCGCTCGTAGGCGGCGAACACCTTTCCACCGAGCGTACGGTCGCGCTCGATGGTGGGGACGTCGGCGCGGGCGCGCTCGAGCTCGGCGCGGGTGGTCATCACCGTGCGCCCGGCGCGCGCCTCCGCCCACCCCGCGACGACCTTGCGCCCCATGCTCTTCGCGTCGTGATCGCGCGGGTCCTTCATCCGCGAGCGCGCGTGGGTGGAGCGCTCCGCCGACACCTGCGTGCGCCGCGCAGCGTCGAGGCGGCGCTCGACGCTACGCACCTCCGCCTTCGCACGCGCGTGCGCCGCTTCGCGCTCGGCGCGCGCGTCCTCCCACTGCGCGCGCGCCGCGGAGTAGGTGCCTTCGTAGAGCGTGACGGCGCCGGCGTGGACGCGGAGGATCGCGCGCGGCAAGAGCTCGAGCACCTCGCGATCGTGCGAGACGACGACGCCGATCCCGCGGAAGCGCCGCAGCGCGCCGAGGAGACGCCGGCGCGCGTCGGCGTCGAGGTGGTTGGTCGGCTCGTCGAGGAAGAGCACGTCCGGCTCACGCGCGAGCGCGGCGCCGATCTGCCATCGCTTCCGCTCGCCGGGCGAAAGCGTCGCCCATCGCGCGAGCGCGTCCGGATCGAGCTCGAGCCGCCCGCGCAGCTCGGCCGCGAGGCCCGTCGGCTCGGACGCGAGCGCGACGACGTCGGCGTTCGGCGCGTGCACCTCTTGCTCGCACACGACGACGGTCGCGTCGGGTGGACGGAGGAGCACGCTGCCCTCGCTCGGCGCGAGCGCGCCGAGGACGCGCAAGAGCGTGGTCTTCCCTGCGCCGTTCGCGCCGACGAGGCCGTAGAAGCCTGGCTCGAGCACGAACGTCGCGCCTTCGAATACGGGCAACGCCGCCGCGAACGCGACGCCGATGCCACGTGCTTCCAGCACGGACATGTTGATGGACTCCTGATTGGGCGCGGCTCTGCGGCGCGCGCGTTCTCGGCAAAGGGCTTCGAGACGGGGATCAGGAGCGCATGAGAACGCCGGGATTACCGGCGCCCGTTCACCTTAACACGTCATTTCACCGCGTCGAGGAGGGCGATCAGCATTCCATACGTCATGCCCCAGAGCCGGTGTTGGCCCGGCTCTCCCGGCTGTCCCGGCTTTCCCGGTTTTCCTGGCTCGAGGTAGAGGAACGGGAGGTCGTATTTCCTGCCGTCGTACTCGAGCTCGAAGGTCGATTGACCGACCCCGGCCATGAGCGTCGCGAGCGGGACCCACAACGTCGCGGCGACCTCGACGTTCGGCACGACCGCGACGTCGGCGCGCACGGCGAACACGAAGACGGAGACGACGAGGCGTCCCTTCTTCGATCGGGTGAAGGCGGGCACGTCGGGCAGCCGCGCGACGACGTCCGACGTATCGAGCGAGATGCCGACCTCTTCGCGCGTCTCTCGGATCGCGGTCTCGAGGAGGCTCGCGTCGTCGGGGTCGCGCCGTCCGCCCGGGAACGCGACGTGACCGGACCACGGATCGCCGGTCTGCTCGGCGCGACGGATGAAGAAGAGCTCCGCGCCCTGCTGCCCCGGCAGCTCGCGGAGGATGGCGGCGACGGCGGCGCGCGGCTCCTCGCTCGTCTCGATCCCGTGATCGATCCCGCGCTCGACGCTCGCGCCGATCAGCCTGGCGAGGACTGCGTCGAGCCGCATGTCGCGAGGTCAGAAGCTCTTCCTGAAGGCCTCGACCGCGGCGGCGTCGAAGCCTTCGTAGAGCGCGATGTCGTTGATCGCCTCGCCGAGCGCGAGGACACGGGTGCCGGGCGAGGTCACGAGCCTGTACGGCGTATCGGCGCCGATCTTCGTGAGGAGCGCGTCGATCTGCGCGTCGGTGATCCGCCGCTTGTCGGCGGGCAGCCCCTTGAAGCTCTGGATGAGGCCGAGCGCGTCGCCGTAGGCATGCAGCGCGACGGGCCCCTTCGTCGGATCCGCCGTCGCCGCCGCGACGCCCGCCGCGGCGAGCGAGTAGATCGCGCTCGCGTACGTCGCGCGCTCCCATTCGAGGAGGAAGGTCGCGACCGCGCCGTCGATGTCGGCCCGGCATTTCGTCGCGTCGACGAGCCCGCCCTTCATCGTGAGGATCGCGGTGCGCATGCGCCGGTAGATGCCGGGCGCGGGGAGCGACTTGTCGTCCCGCTTCGACGCGAGCTCGGCGAGGAGCCGGTCGCCGTCGACGCCGGCGTCGAGGTCCGTCCGGTTCGCGAGCGCGGGGCTCGCTCCGAACGCGGCGACGAGACGGTCGACGGTGGCGTCGGCGCTCACGGGCGCCGCGACCAACCCGAGCACGTGGTTGTAGAGCGCGCCGCCGAGGAGCGCCTTGCCGATCGCGGCGCGGAGGTCGACGCCGACGGGCGACTCGTAGAAGAGCTGCCCGTACTTGCCGCCGGTCGCGGCGCCGCCGTCCGCCTCGGCGTCGGTCGGCTCCCACGTCTTGCCGCCCGCCGCGCCGAAGGCGGTGAGGTACCCGTCGACGGTGGTCTGCGTGAAGGTCGTCGCGACGGTGCGAAGGCTCGGCGCCCCGGCGTTGAAGATGGCGCCGAGGTTGGCCGCGGTCTCGACCGCGGTGCTGGTCCCTTCGGTCGCGGCCATCGCCGCGTCGAGCTCGCGCACGCGCTGCCCGAGCGCGAGCTCGACCGCCGCGTTGGTCGCGAACCCCACGCTCTCGAACGTCTCCGGCAACGCCGCGCCGCACGCGAGCGCGCCGGTCCCGGGCCCGCCTTCGTCGTTCGGCGCGCCGTCGAGCTCGTCGATGCCGCCCCCGTCGAGCCGCGGCCGCACGGTCGCTTCTTCGTCCCCGCACGCGAACGCGCCGCCCCCGAGCGCAGAGAGCACCGCCGCAGCGAACACGAAAGTCTTGAGATCGCTCACGACGCAGCTCCGCCTCCGCTTGTGCGCCGACCCCGCCAGATTGTCAACAAAACAGCCCGCCGCCTCCCGCCCACCTCGCGCCGAATTCACCATCCCGCCGCGACCAGCCGCCCCCCGCCAGTCGCATCACGCTCCATCCCGTACCGCCTCGCACCGACCTCCGGCCGCTCCTCGAACGCACCAGCGCCAAACAACATGCTCCATCTCTCCGCCCCCACGACTTCCGGCCACTCATCGACGCACCGGCACCGGGCACCGAAGCATCCGCTCTGTCTCCTCTCTCTGTTGCCGCCGGTTCCGGGGCGTCCCTTCGACGCATTCCGAGGCAGTCCACAGTTTTTCCCCACCCAAGACGATCGAAATCTGCACCCGGACCGGTTGATCCACGCGTATTTATTGCTATGCTGAATTCAAATGACGAAACGCTCAGCGCATCTTGCGCCTGTGCCTGCGCAGCTCGAGCTCGATGGCGTGGGGGAACGGAACCGGCGTCCACCGCGGCCGTCGAACGCGCCGCGGCTGGGCCGGCGACCGCGACCGGAGCGTGTGGGGATGCTTCCGCACGTGGCGCGTCCGGAGCATCGGGAGCGGTTCCCCGTCCACGTGTCGATGAAGCGTGTGCGTCTCGCGCCCAGCTTTCGCTCGCAGCGCGTGGCGGAGGCGATCGTCGAGCAGATCGCGAGCGCGGTGAAGCGTGGGGTGAAGGTCGTGCAGTACTCGATCCAGGAGGATCACCTGCACCTGATGGTGGAGGGCGCCGACAAGCAGGAGCTCGCACGCGGAATGAAGCTCCTGTTCTCGCGCATCGCGTTCGCGGTGAATCGCGTCTCCGGTCGCTGCGGGAGCCTGTTTCGCGAGCGTCATCACCGTCGCCCGCTCACGACGCCGACGGAGGTCCGCAACGCGCTCGTCTACATCCTGTTCAACGCGCGAAAGCACGTCATCGGCCGACGCGACTTCCGCGCAGCATTCTTCTCCTTTCTCGACGACAAGAGCTCCGCCCCCTGGTTCACCGGCTGGGCTCCGAACGCAGCCCCGCCGCAACGGCTCGTCGAGCGTTCCCGCGCCCGCTGGCCCGGCGCCCCACCCCTCCACGAGCCAACGACATGGCTCGCCGCCCACGGCTGGCGCCGCGCCACCCCCGGCCACATCCGCTTCGACGAGCTACCGCGCCTCCCCGACTAATCCCGCGCGTATTCGCTAGAGCCGAAGCTCGACGACGGCCCACGCCTCGCTCCAACAATAGTGCGGTAAGGCGTGCTCGCTATCAGCGCCATGGCTTCCTCGCGACGAGCATGGTGCAACGAACGCCGGTGCTCTACGACGTGCTCCTCGCGACAAGCAACAAGCACAATGCGCCGGCACGGCGATGTGCTCGCTATCGGCACGTCCGCACTGCGACGTGCTACCGGCGCGTCCGCGCGCGATGTGCTCGCTAGCGGCACGTCCGCGCTGCAACGTGCTCGCTACCAGCGCTGCTATGTGCGCGCCCGGGCGCTGCAACGTGCTTTGCTGCGTGCGCGTCCGCGCTGCGACGTGCGCGCGTCGGGCCGCGGGCTCGCGACGAGCAACGGTGTCGCTCCAGCGCCGGGCGCTACGACGTGCTCCTCGTGACGAGCGAGCGTCGGGCGCGCGCTACTTCTTGCCGCCACCGCCGCCGCCACCGCCGGTGCCCTTGCCGCCGCCGCCGCCGGTGTCTTTGCCGCCGCCGCCTCCCCCTCCGGTGCCGCCGCCCGTGCCGCCTCCGCCGCCGGTGGCGGGCTTCGGCGGGGCGGACGCCGGCGTCGCGGCGGGCTTCTGTGAAGCCGGGACCGTGCCGGCGGTGGCGACGTTGAAGAGGCCGAGCTGCTGCTGCATCTCGAGGCTGTTTTGGTACGTCCACGCCTTCGCGACCTTGCCGTCCTTGATCTTGAAGATGTCGACGAGGTGGAGCGCGATCGGCCTCTTCGTCGGCTGGATGGTGCCGAGCGCGCCCTTGTGCGTGCCCTTCAGGACCGACTCCACGATCGCGTAATCGGCGACCGCGATCGTCTTCTGTACCTCGAACTTCGCGTCCGGGAACGCGGTCGTGAAGCTCTTGTGGAACTTCTTCGCGCCGTCCTTGCCCTTCGACATCTCGAGGTGGAAAAGACCGTCCTGCTCCACGTCGTCCGCGAGGAGGCCCGTGAAGTCCGCCTCCTTCTTGCCCGCCTCGAGCGCGCCGAGGACGTTCTTCGCGACCTCCGCGTTCTTTTCCTCGTCCGGCGTCGACGTCGACATGATCGTCTCCGGCGCCGCCGGGATGGCCGGGATCGGACGCGGCTTCGCCTTCGCGCCCGCGCCGCCGATCTGCGTCATCACCGTGCCGAGCTCGCCGTAGCGGTGCTCGCTCGCGACCTTGCCTTCGCTGTTCATCGTCACGACCGAGAGGCCGTAATGGCCAATCTGCTGCTCCGTGCCCTTCACGCCGAAGAGCTCGCCGTGGTGCTTGCCGTTGATGACCCACTCGAGGACCAGCGTCTCGCCCTTCACCCAGACGCGCGAGAAGCCGAGCTTCACGTCCTTGAAGGTCTCGAACCACTCCGTCATGTTCTGCTCGACCGCGGCGCGGCCGTTCACCTCGTTGAGGCCCGCGACGCTGATGACGCCGTTGTCGGCGTAGACCGCGGCGAACTTCTTCGGGTCCTGACCGTTCAGACCCTTGAGCGCATCCGCGATCGCCTCCTTCTGCATCTCCGCCATCGACTTCGGCGGCGGGGGCGGCTCGGGCGGCGGCGTGGTGGCGGGCGGCGGCGGAGGCGGCGGCGCGGGCGGAGGCGGCGCGGCGGGCGGCGGCTCTTCACCTCCGCACGCATAGACAGCGGGGGTGAGAGCGGCGATGAGAGCGAACGCAAAACCGATCCGACGCATGGAAGCCTCCCGTCGAGGACCCCGCCCCGACCTCCCAACCCCTACCACTCCTGAGGCGCGACGCGCGCTGCTATCTTTCCTCCGTGCCTCGCCGCTTCGCCGTGATGTCGACGCTCTGCGCGGTCGCTTGCTCGTACGACTGGAACGTCGCCTCGACGCCCGCGGACGGAGGAACGTCGACGTCACCTCCGCCGGGCGCGCCGGCGCCGTCGTCGCCCGGCGACGCGAGCGCCACGTCGTCGGGCGCGGTCCCGCCGGCGCCCACCGTCGACGGCGGGACCGGCAACTGCGGGAACGAGTGCACGTGCAAGGCAGGCCAGAGCTGCGACTTCACGTGCGCGTTCCGCCGAACGTGCAAGATCACGTGCGAGGACGACAGCGTCTGCAAGTTCACCTGTCCGCTCGGGTCGACGTGCGAGGTCACGTGCAAGGACAAGGCGACCTGCAACTTCGCGTGCGAGGCCGGCTCGGAGTGCACGTCGCGCTGCGACGACGCGCCGAGGTGCACCGGCACGTGCGCGCTCGGCGCGGACTGCACCGATCGCTGCGGCGCGCGGTGCGACGTGAACTGCGCCGCGGTCAACGGCGTACCCACGCCCTGCAACCTGAAGAAGCAGTGAAAGCTGCTATGCTTCGCAGGTGCACACCGGTCGGTTCGTGACGCTGATCGTCACCGGCGGCGTCGGGCTCCTCTTCGGATGCTCGTACGACTGGAACGTCGCCGCGACGGGGGACGGCGGGACCTCGAACGCGCCGCGCACGCCGACGACGTCATCGTCCACCTCGAGCTCCGGCGACGGCCCCGCCCCCGGCGACGGCCCCGCCCCCGGCGACGCCGCCGCGCCGCGGCCGACCACCGACGCGGGCGGACCGACCACGCCGAACGGCACCTGCGGCGCCGAGTGCCGCTGCAAGGACAAGGCGTCGTGCGAGTTTTCGTGCGGCTTCGGCCAAACGTGCAAGCTCACGTGCACCGACGAGTCCAAGTGCAAGCTCACGTGCGGGCTCGGATCGAACTGCACGATCGAGTGCAAGGGCGAGGCGGAGTGCAACTTCACCTGCGAAGGCGGCTCGACGTGCACGACGTCGAGCTGCTCCGACGACAACGACTGCAAGGGAACGTGCGCGCTCGGCGCGACCTGCACGAACAAGTGCAAGAAGGACTGCGACATGAGATGCGCGCTGGGCCAGAAGTGCGCCGAAGAGTGACGCGCAGCGCCGCCGGCGCCCTCTTCGCGGCGCTCCTCGCGACCGGCACCGCCGCCGCCGCCGAAGGCGACGCGGCGGAGCGCGAGCGCGCGAAGGAGGCCTACGACCGCGGGCTCGACGCATACAAGCACGGCGAGATGCAGCGCGCGGCGGAGGAGTTCGCGCGCGCCGACGAATACGCCCCCTCCGCCGCCGCGCTGCAGGCCGCGCTCGACGCGGCGATCGACGCCGACGACGTCGCGCTCGGCGCCGAGCTCCTCGAGCGCAGCAAGCGCGAGCCCGCGCCGCCCGGCCTCGCCTCGAGCATCACCGCCGCGCACATCAAGTTCAACGCGCGCGCCGGCAAGATCCGCATCGCGTGTCCGAAGAGCTCGACCTGCAACGCCAAGATCGACGACAGCCCCGCGCCGGTCGATCGCGTCACGTGGACCGGCATCGGCCAGCGCACGGTCAGCATCCAGGTCGACGGCGGCGCGGCGCAGACGAAGGTCGTCGACGTCGTCGCCGACCAAACGGTGGAGGTCGCGGCTACGAAGGCGAACCAGCCGCTCGTCACGCGACCTCTCTCCACCGCGACCGAGGACGCGCGGCCCGTGAAGACGAGCAAGGAGAGCGGCGGCGTCTCGCCCGTCGTCGTCTATGCCGCCGGCGGCGTCACCCTCGCGCTCGCGGGCCTCACCGCCGTCTTGATGGTGCAGACCTCGAGCACGCACGGCGACTTCGAGAGCAAGGGATGCGCGCGCGCGAGCACGCCGGAGTGCGCGGACCTGAGCGACTCGGGGCGGAGCAGCCAGTCCGCCGCGAACGTCGCCCTCGCGTTCACCGCGCTCGCCGCGATCACGACCGGCGTCATCGCGATCGGGTTCACGAGCTGGAAGGGCAACAAGAAGGCCGCCGCGCCGAGCCTCTCCTTCACCTTCTGACGACCGATGATGTCCGATCGCTTCCCGTCGATCGAGCCGGTCGTGACGCGCGGCGCGTTCGCGCAGCACGAAGGCCCGCGTCGCGCACACGACGAGCAACGCGTCCTCTATCTGCGCGACGACGCCGCCACCTTCGCGCTCGTCGCGCGGGGCGTAGGCAGCGCGCGCTCCGGCCGGCCGATCGCGGACCGCATCGCCGACCTCGCCGCGAGCACGTTCCGCGAGCGCACGAGCTCGATGCTCGACGACCTCGCGGAGGTGTGGTGGCGCGCCGAGCACGGCGCCGACGCAGGCGCGCGCGTCCGCCCCTTCTCGAGCCTCCCGATCGGCGATCGCGCCGAGCTCCGCGCCCGCGTGAAGAAGCTGCTCCACGATCGCCGCCCCGACGCGCTCGGCGATCAGGCGGTGCTCGAAGCGGAGCTCGCGCGCCTCCTCGATCTCCCCGCCGCCGTCCTCCGCCGCGCCGGCAAGGACATCCAGCGCCTCGCGGAGGAGCGCGGCGGCTTCCATCACGGCGAGGGCGCGTGCGTGACCGCCGCCATCTTCGCCGCCGGCAAGGCGACGATCGCGCATGTCGGCGACGGCCGCGCGCTCCTCGTGCGCCGCGGCCGCCTCGAGGCGTTGACGCACGCGCACACGCTCTACAACGAGGTCCTCCATCATCACCCGGACGTCACGCCCGAGCACCTCGCGCAGCTCCCGCCGAGCCTCGTCGTCCGGATCCTCGGGATGCCGGGCGACCCGCACCACCTCGACGTGGTGACGAAGGACCTCGAGCGCGGCGACGTCTTCCTCCTCCTCACGCACGGCATGTCGAGCTTCGAAGACGCGGACGTCACGAAGACGGTCCTCACCCACGGCGTCGACGCGGCCCCCACCCTCGTCGAGCGCGGCAAGGTCGCCTTCCCGGGCCACACCCTCGAGAACGTCGCCGCGGTCGCGATCGAGATCCGGTGACGCTCACCGAACGAGCGCGCCGGCGGTCGGTGAGAGCGCCTCGATCACGAAATCGCGAAAGGCGGTCAGCTTCGGGGGGAGGTTCCGCGACGCGGGATGGACGAGCCACACGACGCCGCTCGGGACTTGCCACTTGGGGAGCAGGCGGACGAGCGTTCCGGCGGCGATGTCGGGCTCGATGAGGAAGGAGGGCAAGCTCGCCAGCCCCGCGCCCGCGAGCGCGGCCGCTCGGGCGAAGAACATGTCGTCGCAACGGATCCGACCGTGGGCCGCCAACCGCCGCGCCGTCCGCGGCGTCTCGAGGACGATCGACTCGGCGCCGGTGTACGTGACCCAGTCGTGGGCGCCGAGGTCGCGCGGCGATCGTGGAGCGCCGCGCCGGCCGAGGTACTTCGGCGACGCGACGAGCAGCGTATGGAGCGTGCCCACGCGCCGCGCGACGAGCGACGAATCGCCGAGACGGCGCCGCGGCGAGAAACGAAGCCCGAGGTCGAAGCCGCCCTCGATCAAGTCGACCACCGCGTTGGTCGCGTGGACCTCCACCTCGACCGCCGGATGACGCGCGACGAAGCGGGAGACGAGCTCCGCGAGGACGATCGCGCCGAAGTCGATCGTGCACGTCACGCGAAGGAGCCCGGAGGGCGTCTCTTCACGACCAGGGATCCGCGCGAGCGCTTCGTCGAGCGATCCGACGAGAGGCGCGGCCTGCTCGAGGAGCGCTTCGCCCGCGGAGCTGAGCCGCGAGCGGCGCGTCGTCCGATGGATGAGCGTGACGCCGAGCGCCGCTTCGAGCCGCCCGAGCGCGCGGCTCACCGTCGACTTGGGCAAACGGAGCTTCGTCGCCGCGGCGGAGATGCTCCCCGCACGCGCGACCACGAGGAAGATCGAGAGATCGTCGAGGCTCGGGCTCATCGTTCCGATTTGGGAACAATATAGTTCCCGAAGACGCAATTGCGCATCCTTCGTGGCGCGGCATCATGCACCCTCATGACAACCCACCATGACGGTCCCCTCCTCGTCACCGGCGCGTCCGGGCACCTCGGCCGCCGCGTCGTCGAGCTCCTCCTGACGCACGAGGAGCGGCGCGGGCGCACGATCGTCGCGAGCACGCGGACACCGGACAAGCTCGCCGATCTCGCCGCGCGCGGAGTCGAGGTGCGCGCCGGCAGCTTCGACGAGCCGTCGTCCCTCGAGCGCGTGTTCCGCGGCGTCGCGCGGGCGCTGATCGTCAGCACCGACGCGCTCGACAGGCCCGGGCGGCGCTTCGAGCAGCACCGCGCCGCGGTCCACGCGGCGAAGGCGTCGGGCGTGGAGCACGTCGTCTACACGTCGTTGACCAACCCCGGTCCAGAGTCGCTCGTGACGATCGCCCCCGATCACTGGAACACCGAGGAGCTCATCGCCGAGGTCGGCCTCGGGCACTCCATCCTGCGGAACAACCTCTACGCGGAGTACCTGCTCCACCACCTGCCGCACGCGGTGAAGGTCGGAAAGATCGCGAACGCGTACGGCAGCGGCGCGGTGGGGTACGTGACGCGCGAGGACTGCGCACGCGCGGCGGCCTCGGCGCTCGCCTCGTCGTTCGCAGGGCGCGCCATCCATGACGTCACGGGCCCCGCGGCCCTGACGCAGCTCGAGCTCGCGGGCATCGTGAGCGAGGTGACGGGCAAGCGCGTCGAGTACGAAGCGGTGAGCGGCGACGCGTCGATCGCCGCGAACGTCGCGGCGGGGCTTCCGCGCGCGATCGCCGAGCTCCTCGTGTCGTTCGAGCTCGCGGGCGCGAAGGGCCAGCTCGCGGTGGCGTCGCGAGCGGTGCATGACCTCACCGGCCGACCGCCGACGTCGGTGCGCGACTTCCTGCTCGCGAACAAGGCCGCGCTCGGATAGCCGGGGCTCGACGGCGCGATGAACACGAGCTCCGCTCCCCGAGCACGCACAGCGAGGACTCGACGTCCGCCCGCTCTTCCACTTCACTTGGAACGACACATGTCGAGCGAAACGCTTCTCGCGGAGTACGACCAGGTCTTGCCGATCCTTCGCGCGCGCGGTGATGCGGTCGCAGACGAGCTGCGTGAGCTGCTCGCGTCCGACCCGACGCTGAAGGTGCACTCCGTCGCGTGGCGGTCGAAGGACCGCGAGAGCCTGGCACGGAAGCTCGCGCGGCCGGATCGGAGCTACACCGACCTCTGGTCGCTCACCGACCTCGTCGGGGTGCGCGTCATCACCTACTTCGCGGACGCCGTCGACCGCGTCGGCGAGTTCGTCGAGGCGAACCTCCCGGTCGACCTCCGGCACTCTACCGACAAGCGCAGGCGCGAGGACTTCGGCTACCGCTCCCTCCACTACGTCTGCCGGCTCGGCGGGCCGCTCCCCGAGCGAGCGTGCTTCGAGGTGCAGGTGCGGACCGTGCTCGAGCACGCGTGGGCCGAGATCGAGCACGACCTCGGCTACAAGGCGACGGAGCAGATCCCGCTCGCCGTTCGGCGCCGCTTGAGCCGTCTCGCGGGGCTCCTCGAGCTCGCCGACCAGGAGTTCGGCGCGATCCGCAGCGATCTCGAGCGGTATGCGCGCTCACTCCCCGAACGGATCGAGGCCGCAGGCTCGTCCGTTCCACTCGATGGCTTCTCGCTCGCCGCGCTCCTCGAGTGCGCCGAGGTGCAGACGCTGGACGCCGCGATCTCCTCCGCCCTCCGCAAGGAGCTGGGAGACGAGCCGTTCTACCCGGACTACCTCCTGAAGATGCTCGTCGCGAGCGGTGTCCGGACGACGGAGGACGCGCGCCGAGGTCTCCGCGAGCACGAGCACGCGGTCGTCGCGATGGTGGAGCCGTACTTCGCGCTGACGGAGCAGCTCTGGCAGCTCACACCCAAGCGGATGCCGCGCATCTTTCGTGGTTACTCGCTCTTCTTCCTCGCGCACGTCGAGGTGCTCCGGACGTCGACGCTCCGCCTCGAGAAGGTCGAGCGACTCGCGCGCCTCTATCGCGAGCTCGACTATCCCGACGACGCGAAGACGGCACATCACGTCGCGAGCATGTTCGTCGACGCGTTCGACCATCTCGGTCTCGGTCATGGCTCGTGTCGGTGTCGTCGCGCGTGATCGCGTCCACCCGACCCTTGACCATGAATCGAGCTTCCGTATGTCCGTTCCCATCCTCCGCGTAGAGGGCCTGTCTTGCACCTATGAGTCGAGTCGCGGGCGCGTCGTCGCGCTCGAGGACGTGGGCTTCGAGCTCGGACACGCCGCGCGCCTCGCCGTCGTCGGCGAGAGCGGCGCGGGCAAGTCGACGTTGCTGCGCTGCCTGAACCTGCTCGTGCGGCCGTCGCGCGGCTCCGTCGAGGTCGACGGCGAGGTCCTCACCTCGCTCGGAGAGCGCGACCTCGCGTGCGCCCGCCGGCGCATCGGCATGGTCTTCCAGCACTTCGCGCTGCTCCACCGGCGCACCGTGCGCGAGAACGTCGCGCTCCCGCTCGAGCTCGCCGGCGTCACGCGAACGACGATCGCCCGCCGCGTCGACGAGCTCCTCGAGCGGGTGCGCCTCGGCGACAAGGCCAGCGCCTACCCCGCGCAGCTCTCCTCGTGTCGGTGATCCCGCTGACGCGCTGGCTCATCGGCACCAGCATCGGCACGGCCGCGGCGATCGTGCCGCTCGCGCTCTCCGCGGCGCCGTTCGTCGCGCGCCTCTACGAAGAGGCGCTGAGGCAGATCGACCCGGCGACGATCGAGGCGGCGCGCTCGTTCGGCGCGAGCCGCTGGCAAATCGTCACACGCGTCCTCTTGCCCGAGGCCGTCCCCGGCCTCGTGTCGGCCACCACCGTCATGGTCGTGAGCCTCGTCGGCTCATCGGCGATGGCCGGCGCGGTGGGCGGCGGCGGCTTGGGCGACCTCGGCATCCGCTACGGCTACCAGCGTTTCCAGCCCGGCGTGATGGCGGCCGTCGTCGTGGTGCTCGTCGTCCTGGTGAACGCCGTGCAGTGGCTCGGCGACCGCGCGCTGGCACTTCGTGCTCGCCGTCGCGGCGGTCGCGGTCGCGGCGTGGCTCGTGGAGGTGGTGCTTCGGCGTCGATGGAACCCGTCGCGGCGGCGGCTGATGGAGGCGCAGCTCCTCGCGCTGCGCAGCGCGCTCGTGCTCGCCGGCGCGATCCGCCTCGTCGTCGAGGTGCTGGAGTGGCTTCACGCACCGGCGTGGGTCGCCGTCGGCGCCGGCTTCGTCGCGATCGTGGCGTGGATGAACGCCGGCCTGCGCGTCGCGCGCGTCTTCGTCTTCCAGTGGCTCTTCGCCGGCAGCGAGCGCGAAGGCGTTCCGGCGCTGCTGGTGGACGTCTTCACGGTGGCGGCGTCGGTCGTGGTCTTCGGGGTGCTCCTGCACGCCATCTTCCTCATCGAGGTGACGTCGCTCCTCGCGACGTCGGCGGTGCTGTCGGTCGTCCTGGGCCTCGCGTTGCAGGACACGCTCGGACAGCTCCTCGCCGGCATCTCACTCCAGCTCGATCGCCCCTTTCGGCTCGGTGACTGGGTCGAGGTGCTCTCGGGGAGCGAGCGCATCAGCGGCCAGGTGCTGGAGGTCTCGTGGCGCGCGACGCTGCTCCTCGCGATCGGGGAGGAGCTCGTCACGATCCCGAACAAGACGATGGCGCAGGGGCTCGTGCTCAACTTCTCGGGCCGAGAGCGCCCGTTCGTGCGCGGACACTTCTTCCGCGTGCCGCTCGACGCCGACCTCGCGCTCGTGAAGAAGCAGCTCACGCAGGCGGCGCTGGAGA
Organism: Labilithrix sp.; assembly: GCA_019637155.1. Taxonomy (NCBI): domain Bacteria; kingdom Pseudomonadati; phylum Myxococcota; order Polyangiales; family Labilitrichaceae; genus Labilithrix; species Labilithrix sp. Next base: position 176,034 of record JAHBWE010000020.1, read on the forward strand.
CGAAGGGGATCGCGCGCGAGCCTGCCCCGGTGCCGCTCGTCATCGAGACGACGGAGTCTTGGATCATGATCAAGATGATCAACTTCATCGACGACTACGGCGCCCAGTTCAACATCGGCGATGCCTTCCAGACGCACGCGCTCGAGCTACTCGCGGCGCACGGCGTCGAGCTGGCGGCGCAGCGAGTCGAGCTCGTAGGTGCACGAGGCTCGAAATAGCCGGGGCTCGACGGCTGACGCGTCTCAACGCACGCGTTCGGTCGTCGGCTCCGGCACCGCGGCGCCGACCCACTGGAAGTTGTCGACGAGCACGCTCGAGTCGAGGTTGGCGTCGCCCGTGTCCCAGATCGCGAGCTGCAGGGTGAACGTCTCGCCCGCTTCGATCGGCGCAGCAGAGGTGAGCCATCCCGTCGCGCCGCCCTTCGTGGCCTTCTTCGCGTCGCAGCCGAAACCGACGAGCCCGAAGCCGGTCCCCGCGAGCTCGTCCGGACCGGCCGGGCAGAGCGCCGACGCCTTCTCGTTGCCCGCGCAGCCGGTCTTGGCGCCGGGCGTGCAGCGATCGAAGAAGGCGTTGTTCACGCTGACGGGGTTGTTCTTCGCGTCGAACGAGATGTTGTCGTTCGTCGCCTTCGAGGTCAAAAACGCGATGAAGCCGTCGTTGAACTGCGAGCACACGAACGCGGGCCACTCGCTCGAATGGAAGTCGAAGTCGAACTTCAGGCCCGCGGCGTTCTTCGGCGCCTTGAGCGTGAGCTTCAAGACGATGACGTCGGCGACGTTACCGTGCTGCTTGCAGTTCTCCGTCGCCTTCGGATACCCCGGCGGCAGCGCCGTGCGGCTCGTCTTCCAGCCCCACCACTTCTGACCGTCGGCGAAGGCGCGGCCGCTCTTGCCGTTGAACTCCTGCGCGAAGCCGGTGCTGAGCACGCCGAGGAGGGAGCCCTCACGCGGGCGGAGCTCGTCGCCGAACTTCGAGAGGACGCCGTGCTGCGCGGGCTCCGGGGCGCTCGCGTCGTCGAACCCGCGCAGGAACTCTGCGCCAACGAGCCCGAAGCCGTCCTTCTCGGCGTCGTGACAGATCCCGATCGCATGCGCGAAGTCGGTCGCGCCGTCACCGCCCACGTCGTCGCACGAACGCGCGTTGTCCACCGTGCCGTCATCGTCGTTGTCGCAGCCGTCGCCCGGCACGTCGTAGAACGAAGGATCCTTCACGCAGTCGCCCGACGACGCGCTCCCCGCGCCCGTCGCGCCTGCCGTGAAGCCCCCCGTCGCGGGCTCGACGGCGTCTTGTGCGGTCTCCGTCGCGGCGGTGGAAGAGGCGCATGCGGCGACGAGCGAGGCGAGAACGAACGGAGCGAGCGTCTTCACAGAGAGACACTGTTGTTTTATTGTGCCCCCCGAGCACGTCTCATCGGCAGTAAGCTCGAAATGTTACACACTGGTCCGCCCGACCACCGGAGCGCGTGTGCGACGCTCTGAAACCACGTTCAGCGCGCGCGCATTTCGTTGATGGTGCACGGGGCGGGACTTGAACCCGCACGCCTCTCGGCGATGGAACCTAAACCCATTGCGTCTGCCATTCCGCCACCCGTGCGAGGTGTTTTCTGGGGCACTTCATGGGCAGTGCCCTCAGTTCAGGTACCGCAAACCCCAGGTCCGCGAAAGACCCACACGCGGGCGCGCCGTCTGTAGCCCATGATCTGCCCCGAGGAGCGGTGGCCGGTGCGGTCCGGCATGCGGGAGACCGTCCCGCGGGTGCGCGCAAAGATCGTCATCACGTCGTCCTCGCTGATCCCGTCGTTGCTGCCGACGCATGCGGCGCGCAGCTCGATCGCCGCGCCGCGAAGGTCGACGCTGAGGCTGTAGCCGACAGGCTCGACGGGCGCGTGGTCGCGGACGGCGAAGTGCGCCGTTGGATACTCGCCGCTCGCGTCGATCGTCACGACGGTATCGGGGCCCGCAGGTGAGCTGCACACTCCCGCGTGCGCTGCACGTCTCGCCGTGCGCCCCTCCCTTGTTCGTGTGGTGCACGATCATGATCGGGCATCCGCACTCGCGGGCGAGCTCGCGGCAGCCCGCGATGAAGCGGCGCGCGTTGTCGCTGTTGTTCTCGTCGCCGCGCATGCACTCGCGGAGCGTGTCGACGATGATGAGCGACCACGTGTCGGGCGTCCTAGAGTGGCGTCCCGCGGGGCTCTACCCTTGGGCAATTCGAGTCCGCTATTCCTGGTCTCTCGTACGCGTCCGAGGACGCCCCAGAGGACGCCCCTGCACGCCATAGGAGTGGCCCGCGGTCAGGTCGGGCGACTCTCTACAACACGATCGAATTAGCACCGCCCGCAAGACGTGCAAGACTTCCTTCATGGCGAGCGCCGCACGTTCAAAACTCAACCGCAAAGACGGACCGCGCGCGAAGCCTGCTTCGGCGAAGGTGAGGCTCGACATAGAGCCGCGGACGGCCAAGCGCGGCATGACATCCGCGGAGGTGAACGCGCTCTTCACGAAGCTCGAAGCCGACGGGCTCGGGGACGATCGTTCCGCCGTGGAGAGCCTGCTCGCCGATCGTCGATGAAGTTCGTCCTCGACGCATGCGTCGCGGTCTCGGCGCTCCGTCCGCGCGAGCCCTACTTCGAGATCACTCGCCCGCGCATCAAGCGCGTGTTGACCGCGAGGGACGCGCCAACGGTGCCCGCCATCTTCGAGGCGGAGGTCATCGCGAGCCTGACGAAGCACGAGGTCACGTACAGAACGCGAAGGCCTACGTCGACGCGGTGCTATCGCAGTGCGCCATCGCGCCGATACGGCAAGCTCGCCGCCGAGACGGGCTTGAAGGCGGCCGATGCGATCTACGCCCAGCTCGCCGTTCGTCTCGACACGAAGCTTCTCACCGTCGATGAGCAGCTCCTTCGGCTGACACCCGACGGTCGCGCCCAGCGGCCCTGAGCTACGACGCAGCTCCCGCAGTTCTGAGAGCAGCTCGGAGATCGTGCGATTCTGCTCCCTCACCTGGCTCCGCAGCTCGGCCAGCTCCAACGCCTGCCCCGAGAAGTGCCCCATGCTGACGCGTCTCGGGAGCAGTCGAGATCGGATGGTCCCTGTTTTCAGCGGCGATCGGAGCGGGGGGAAGGCGGCGACGGCGGCCAAGCAACGGGGCTGGGGGTCGTCTAAGCTTTCGATGGTCATGACGGGGTCGCCATATCGTTCTGCGGAGCCGCAGGTTCAGACCAACGTCGCGGTGACGACCGGGACCGAGGTCCCCGGCTGTCGCGTGAAGCAGCTCCTCGGCGTCGTGCGTGGCATCGCGCTCCGGCGGGAGCGCGGGCCCGACGAGCCGCCGCTCGGGCCCTTCACCGCCGCGCGCCAGGCGGCCGAGTACCGGATGATCGAAGAAGCGAAGCTGCTCCGCGCCGACGCGGTGATCGGCATGCGGTACGACTCGAACGAGATCGAGGTCGTCGCCTACGGCACGGCGGTGCGCCTCGAGGAGGTCGCGACGCCGCGGAACGGCGAGACCGTCACGGCGTCACGCACTCCGAGAACGGGCCAGGGGAACACGTGAGCCCCTCGCAGCACGGCGCGACGTAGCCGAAGCGGCCGTTGCAGTGCTGCTTCTCGCGCGCGCAGACGGCCACCTCGTGCTTCGCCTCGACGCTGCGCTCGAGCGCGTCGGTCACGCGCGCGATCACGACGTGGCGCGCCTTCCGCGCGCTCAGCTCGAACGTGTGCGTCGTCGTCCCCGACTCCGAGGAGCCGAAATCGCCTTCGAGGCTCCATGTCACGGCGGTCGGGCTCGGGCTCGCGATCACGTCGAACGTCGCCGGTCCCTCCGGCACCAGCGCCGGCCCCTCGATCTTCGCCGTGAGCGGCGCGACGCGGCGGCAGACCGTGAAGCCCCCGCCGTCGGGAGGGAGACAATACGTGTCCGTGACGCAGCAGCCACCCTCCACCGCGCACTGCGCGCCCTCCTCGCCGCAGCGGAACTGCAGCTGGAAGGGCGTCGTGTTGGAGGCGCCGTTCGCGTCCGTCGCGGTCACGGTGCTCGAGCCCGACGTGCGCCGGAGGAACGTGTGCGTGACCTCCGGGACCGGCGTCTCGATCGGATCGGTCCCGTCGTTGAAGGACCAGCGATAAGCCTTCACCGGACTTCGCGAGGCGAGGAGCGTCGCCTTCAGCACCACCGGCTCGCCGAGCGGGAGCTCGCCCGGATCGACGAAGCGGACGTCGGGCCCCCACGGCTTCCGCTGGCACTTGTCGTCGGTCGTCTGATCGCCGGGTGGGCAGTACATCGTCGACGGACACGCCGCGCACGTCGCGACGCACTCGTAGCTCGTCGACGTGCCGGAGAAGATGATGTTGTCCCGCTCGAACTCCTGACAGATCCAGCCGGACTGGCAGGAGCCGCGGTCCTCCTTGCAGTCGCGCGTGCAGATGCCGCTCGTGCACCGGCCCGAGTCGCAGTCACCGTCCGTCTTGCACGCTTCGCCGTCGTTCACGTCGCCGCTCGGAAGCACACCGCAACCGACCACGGCGACGAACGCGACGAGCCCCCACCAGGCTCCGCTCCGCATCCCCGTCAGGATAGCAACAAACGTGCGAAGCTCGGGGCATGCGCTTCCTCCTCGTTTTCACGTGCCTCGCCGCCGTCGGGTGCGCACGTCCGGCCGCACCGTCCGCGCCTCCGCCGGCCGCGCCCGCGATCACCCAGCTCCTCGACGACTGGCACGACGCCGCCTCGAAGGCCGACGAAGAGCGGTACTTCGGTCATTTCGCGAACGGCGCGGTCTTCATGGGGACCGACGCGACCGAGCGTTGGACCTTGCCGCAGTTCCGTGCGTACGCGCATCCGCACTTCGCGAAAGGGAAGGCGTGGAGCTTCCGTGCGATCCGGCGCGACATCTCGTTCGTGGGCGACGTGGCGTGGTTCGACGAGGACCTCGACACCCCGAACCTCGGGCCCGCCCGCGGAAGCGGCGTCCTCGTGCGCGAGCCCGGCCCCAGAGACGAAGGGACCTGGAAGATTGCACACTACAACCTTTCGATCACCGTCCCGAACGAGCGGATGAAGGAGGTAAAGGCGCTGATTGCTACGCCGCCGGCGCCGTAGTTCGGGCTATGCTGAAGGGATGGGGAAGCCGTGGCTCTCGCGAGCCATCTTCGCCAGCTCCATGGGGGTGGGGCTGGCGGCATGCACCGTCATCACGGGTGTCGGCGATCTCGTCGTCGGCGACGCGCCCGACGCGTCGGAGGCGAGCGCGCCGGTACCCACCGTGACCGGATCAATCGCGCCGCCGACACCGGCACGCGACGCGAGCGACGACGGGAGCCTGCTCGGCGATCCCGACGCGTCCGTCGTCGACGGATGCAGCGCCGCAGAATGCAGCGACGTGCCGGCCGGCTACCAGCTCGTCGCGCTCGGACCGCGGGACGCCGCGTGTCCGGCCGACTTCGGCGCGCCCGCCGACGTGGTCGAGACGCCGTCGCTCGATCCCGGCGCGTGCACGTGCAGCTGCAGCGTGACCCAGCCGCCCACCTGCAACGCCTCCCCCAACGCCCAGATCATGTCCTCGTTCGGACCGAACGGCGCCGCCTGTCTGCAGCCGTCCGCGACGATCCCTGCTCGCTGCGACGGGAGCGGCTTCCTCGGCCCCTTCCCCGCCAACGAGCGCAGGTACGTGCCCGTCGCCGCGACGCGGACGGGCGGCACCTGCTCGCGCACCGCCGTGAAGGACGACTCCAAGCTCAAGACGGTCGCGCGCCGCCTCTGTCGGGCGAGCGTCGTCCCGCAGTGCGACGGCAAGACGTGCGCGCCCGCCGTCACACCGTACGCGGCGTGCATCGCCACGACCGGTGACGTGCCGGAGTGCCCCGCCGCGTGGCCGGAGCGTCATCTCGTCGGCGCGAGCGCGAGCTTCGGCTGCACGAACGACTGCGGTTGCAGCGTCGGCGGCAACTGCCCCACGCGCGGGAGGGTCTCCTACTTCGCGAGCGCCGACTGCAGCGGCGCCGCGGGAATCGTGTTTACCGCTAACAACGCGTGTACGGCGACGGCCGGATCCGGCGCCGCTGCGTACGCCTCGCACCGCTACGATCCCGATCCGCCGACCGGCGTCGGCTGCCAGCCGAACGGCGCCGCGCCCCCGACCGGACCGACGCTCGCGCAACCGACGACCGTTTGCTGTAAGTGATGGAGCATGGGTCTCGTCATGAAGCTGGTTCGCCACGGCGAGTCGGAGGCGAACATCGGTCTCGTGTCCGCGCACGAGGTCGGCGATCCGGGCATTCCGCTCTCGGAGCGCGGGCGCGAGCAGGCGCGCGCGGTCGGACGCCACATCGGCCGCGGGTTCATCGAGGGCGCGCTCGTGTACTCGTCGCCGTACCAACGCACGCGCGACACGCTCCTCGAGATCCACGAAGCGGTCGGCATCGCGCCGCTCTCGCTCCGCAGCGGACGCTACGAAGACCCGCGCCTGCGCGAGGTCGAGCACGGGTACGAGCCGGTCGAGACGCAGGAGGAGCTGCGCAAGCGGCACGGCTGGTTCTACTACCGCTTCCGCGGCGGCGAGAGCCCGGCCGACTGCTACGACCGCACCTCCGCGTTCCTCGAGTCGCTCATGCGCCAGATCGAGCGGAAGAAGTCGGACCGCGTCCTCATCGTCACGCACGGCCTCACGATCCGCTGCTTCGTGATGCGCTTCATGCACCTCTCGGTCGAGGAGTTCGACTCCCTCGCCAACCCGCACAACTGCGACGTGATCACGATCTCGGAGAACGGCGACCTCGCCGACGCCCAGTTCACCTCCGGGCGCTGGGCGGTCTCGGGGCTCCGCCTCCGCCCGCCGGAGGACGGCTGACGCTCAGCGGCGGCGCTTCCTGACCGCGAGCTCCTCGAGCGCCTCGAACGCGGCCTCCTCGGACTCGGACGTCGCCGCCTCGAGCGCGACGCGGAGCTTCGGCGACGCCGTCGCCTCCGCCGCGACGCGGACGCGCGTCTTGCCCTCCTCGTCGAGGCCCTTGCGGAGGAGGAGCGCCGCGCCCGCGCGCGCGTCCTCGGCCGCGCGCGGGTCCTCGACCACGCGCCACAGGTCCTCCGCCCGCACCGACGCGCGGCGATATCCGACTTCGTCGGACGAGAGCGCGGCGAGCGCCTTCCTCCACTCCTCGGGAGTGCGTTCGCCCCGCGCGACGAGCGCCGACACGTCCGCGACCGGGCCGAGCGCGCGCTGGCTCGCGTGCGCTTCGCGAATACGCGCCAGGACCGCGTCGCGATATTCGGTCTCGACGCCGCCGCCTTTCGACTTGTCGGAATTCAGATAAAGGATTTCCTGTTTCCCATTTCGGAGCTCGAGCAAGATAGAGGTCAATCCCTCGGGCTGGACGCGGACGATGTCGGCCATCGGGAAGAAGCGCTTCCACCCCATCCAGCGCAACAGGACGCCGTCGCGACCGACGACGATCTTCGCCCGGAGCATCGCGAGGACGATGAGCGGAGCGGCGAAGCCCATCCAGAGCGGACCCGCGCGCGGGCCGAGCAGCGGGGCGAAGGCGGACGCCGCCGCGAGGCTCGCGAGCATGACGAGGATACGCCGGCCCACCGTGCGCATCAGCGGCGACGCGGCGGTGAACTCGGCGCGCTGCTGACTCGCGTCGAGGCCGAGCGCCGCGAGCAGGGCGTTGCCTTCGTCCTGCGACGCGACCTCCGCCTCGAAGACGAGGCGTTGCCACCGATCGAAGAGCTGAACGGTCGAGCCGGCCGCCCTCTTCTTCGCGTCCTTCGCGACGGGCGGACGAGGCTGATAGCGACCGGAGGCGATCTCGGCGCGGGGGATCGCGACGTCGTCGACGCGGAGCTCCGTCGCCGACGCGCGGACGTGCCGAACGCGGGGCCGCGCGAACCAGTTCGTGCGCCGCGCGCTGTACCCGATGACGGCGGCGATGGCGGCGAGGTGGACGCCGAGCGCGCCGAGGAGGAACGGCCGATGCACGAGGAAAGCGGCGAACGCCGCGAGGCCCACCACGACGGCGAGCCGGAGCCCCCGATCGACGAGGAGGTTCTTCTCGAAGACGACGAGGCGTTCGTAGAACGGACGTTCGCTCAGCGGAGGCCCTCGATCCAGCGCTTCACGACGTCGACGCCCTGCGTGTCGACCACCGTCGACGCGAGCGGCGGCATCTGGCCGTCGCCGCGCATGCCCATCGCCTTCACGAGCTCGCTCTCGTCCGGCGCGCCCGCCTTGACGCGGAGGCCGGCGCGGCCCGCGCTCGTCGTCTCGACGCCGACGAGCGTCTTGTAGAGGTCCCACTCCACCTCGGGTTCGTTCGCCGCGAGCTCCTCGAACGCGAGGCGCAGCCGGAGGCCGGTCGTCTCCGCGGTCGCCGACGGCGTCGCGTTGTGACAGGTCACGCCGCAGTTCACGTGGAGCACGCCGTAGGCCGGGTTCGGCACCGTCACCGCCGTCACCGCCGGCTTCGGGACGATCTTGTCCTCGCGCGCGAGGGTCGCGAGGGTCACGCCCGTCGCGCCGGGCTGCGCGAGCGACACCGCCTCGAAGCCGAGGAGCTTGTCCCTGCGGCCGCGATGGCACTCCGAGCACTCCGTCGTCGTGGGGATGTGGTACGGCTCGCCGTCGAGCATGACGTCGGTGCCGGCGCCGACGGTCGCCTTCGTGCCGTCCTCGGACCAGACGTACGAAGTCTGCAGCCATTTGCCGGCGTTCGTCTTCCAGAAGAAGCGCGTCTCGACCTTCTTCGGTCCCTTGTGGATGTCTTTCCAGACCTTCGTCCCGTTCGGAAACTTCCAATCATCCATCGACGTGGCGTCGACGGTCTGTCCCTCCGGGAGCTCGATGTAGCGATCCTTGTCGAGCCCGTCGCTCCAGAACGCGACGCCGGGCGCGTACGCGCGCGCGGTGGGCGCGATCGTCCTCGTCGCGAAGTCCGAATAGAGGCCCGTGCACGCGAGATCGTTCGGGACCTCGTCCTGACTCTCGGGACCGCACGCGCCGGCGCCTCCGTCCTCGCTGCTGCACGCCCCCGCGCTCGCCGCCGCCGCTGCGAGCGCGACGACGAACATCCTCCCTCCGAGCATCGTCACCTCCTCAGCTTACTCCATGGCAGTCAAACATTCGACATCGTTGACGAACACGGGTGGACCCGCGCGGCCGTCCGCCCGCGGCGCGATGCGACCCGTCGGGGTGTGTTCGCCGGGGCTGAGTCGATGGACTAGGGTCCTCGATCGTGGACGAGCGCTCCGGACTCATGGGCTGGCTGCTGCGCCTCGTGCCGGGCGCGACGTCGCAGCCCACGGCGCTGGCGAAGAACCGGCTCGTCATCGGCGTCACCATCCTCTTGCTCTCGATGGTGCTCCAGACCGCGCCGCTCGCGGTGCGCTCGCAGCAGGTCGAGCCCGTCGTCGTGCGGTTCGGCTGGTACGTGCTCGAGATGGCGACGCTCGCGGTCGCGCTCTCGACCGCGTACCACCACAACCAGCGGCGGCGCGCGACGATCGGCGCGACGCTCGCGTGGACGATCGCGATCTCGGCCGTCGTCTCGCTCGTCTTCGTCCTCCTCTACACGCTCGTCGTCGTCCCCGCCGTCCCCTCGCTGAGGAGCGACGGTCCTCCCCGCACGATGGCGTTCTCGATCACGTGGGGCCTCGTCGTCGGCATGCTCCACACCGGCGTGTGGGCGCTCGCGTTCGTGTTCCCGTACGTCGCGGAGGACGCGCGGCTCCGCGCGCTCGAGGCCGACAAGCTCAAGATCGAAGCGGAGCAGCTCAAGATCTCCGCCGAGCTCTCGCGCCTGCGCTCCCAGCTCGAGCCGCATTTCCTCCTCAACACGCTCAACGCGATCGCCGGGCTCGTGAACGAGAACCCGCGCGAAGCACGGCGCCTCATCGCGTGCCTCGGCGAGCTCCTGCGCGACGCGCTCCACGACGGCGACGAGCTGCAGCCGCTCGAGGACGAGGTCGCCTGGCTCCGGCGCTACGCCGAGATCCTCGAGTCGCGTCACGCCGGGACGCTGAGCTTCCAGTGGGACATCGAGCCCGGCACGAAGCGCACGCTCGTCCCGCGCCTCCTCCTCCAGCCGCTCGTGGAGAACGCGGTCAAACACGGCGCGCTGCGACGGACGAAGAAGCAGGAGGGCTGCGGCCTCGTCACGGTGCGCGTGCGGCTCGCCGACAGCGACGCGAAGCGCAAGGTCGTCTGCGAGATCGAGGACAACGGCCCGGGCCTCCCCAACGCCGAGCCGCGCGCGGGCGCGTTCGGGCTCCGCTCGGTGCGGCGGCGGCTCGAGCTCAAGTTCCCCGACGCGGTGCTACGCATGGAATCTACCGCCGAGGGGACGCGCTCGATCGTCGAGCTCCCCTCCCCGACGAAGGAAAACCCGAAGGAGCTGTCGTGAAGAAGAACGGCGTGAACCCCCTCCGTGCGCTCGTCCTCGAGGACGAGTGGCCCGCGCGCAACTACCTCGTCGAGCTCCTCGAGGGCACCGGCAACGCCGAGGTCGTCGGCGCGATCGCGACGATCGAAGAGGCGAAGGCCGTCCTCGCCGCGAGCGTCCCCGTCGACGTCGTCTTCGTGGACGTCCACCTCATGCCGGACGGCGAAGGCGCCGGCCTCGAGCTCGTGCGGGAGCTCGCGCGCGCGCCGGACGCGCCGCTCTTCGTCCTCGCCACCGCGTTCAAGGAGCACGCCCTCGAGGCGTTCGACCTCGGCGTCGCGGACTACCTGCTGAAGCCGTTCACGGAGGAGCGCGTCGCGGCGTGCCTCGAGCGCCTGGAAGCGCGCCGCGGCGAGCGCGGTACGGTCTCGACCCAGCAGCCGATGCGCATCGTCGCGCGGCGCGGCCGCGGGCTCGTCTTCCTCGATCCCTCGGAGGTCTGGGCGTTCGAGGCGGCGGATCGGCTGACGTCGGTCCACACCGCGCACGGAACGTTCGACGTCGACCTCTCGCTCTCCGCGATCGAGTCCTCGCTCGGCCGCACGTTCGCGCGCGTTCACCGCAACTGGCTCGTGAACGCCTCGCACATCAAGCGGCTGGACCGCGACGGCAGCGAGACCACGATCTTCGTCGGCGTCGCCCTCGCCCCGGGCGAGACCGGCGTCGAGAAGGGCCTCACCGTACCCGTCGCGCGCGAGCGTGCGCAAGGGGTCCGCGAGATGTTGCTGTCGAACGCGATGGGCGTGCGCCGGACGTAGCGCGCGCATCGACCACCGTTCTCGCATCGATCGTTACGCGTCGTTCACGCGCCGCGCGCGCGCGAGGGATTGTCCCGTCGATGCGATCCGGCATCGACATTGCTAGCGCGATCGGGCAAAGAGGAGCCGCCGAGCGGAATCCTCGGAACGTCGAATGACTTCGAAGCATCGGAGCGGCGCGTGAGGCCGCAATCCATCCGTTCGCTCGCGGCGCGGGCGGCATTTCAGCTTGCGCTCGGAGGCGCGGCGCTCGCCACCTTCGCGCCGGCGACCGCGTTCGCGCAGCAGCCCGCGGCGAACGAGGTGGTTCCCCCGAAGCTGACGAAAGACTCGCCGGCGGTGTATCCGGAGCAAGCGCTCCGGGAGAAGGTCGCGGGGCGGGTCGTCGTGAACCTGATCC